>NZ_QYZY01000137.1:0-4902 GCF_003838035.1 Desulfonatronospira sp. MSAO_Bac3
CCGAGGAAATGGTGGCCATGTCCACGTATTCTCTCTGCTCCGGTCCCAGGCTGGTTTCTTCCAGCAGGCTCATCATGCTCACCACACCGTTCAAGGGCGTTCTTATTTCGTGGCTCATGTTGGCCAGAAATTCGCTTTTGGCCCTGGAGGCCTCCTCTGCTGCATCCCTGGCCCTGATGATCTCCTTTTCGTAATTTTTGCGCTGACTTATATCGGAGTAAACCGCAAACCCTCCGGTAATGTTTCCATCCACCAGCACCGGACCGCCCTTAAGCAGGACTTCCCTTGGCTCGCCGTCCCTGGAATACCTGGTGCACTCCATCTCCACGTTGTCCCCTGCAATTATCCTGTAGGCCCCGTAATGCGCCTCTTTTCCCTCAGGATCCACCACATCTATGATGTTTCTGCCCCTGACCTCTTCCAGATCATGCCCGAACATCTCGGTAAAACGCGTGTTGACGTTGAAAATTTTGAGGTCGGCGTCAAAATAGACCATTGCGTCGCTGGTGTTGGTAAAAAGAGACTCGAACTGGGCCTTCTGGGTCAGAAGCTTTTTTTCGGACCTTTTGCGCTGGGTAATATCCCTTAACTGCTCCACCACCAGGTGAACACTGCCCTGGGAATCGAAGACCGGCTGGGAAATGCACTCCAGATACCTGTCATATTCCGGAAGGTATTTTTCTTTGAAGTCCTGCCTGCCGGTCCTGACGGCCCGGGCCGAGGTACACGAACTGCAGGGCACTGACCTGCCGATGAGTTCGTAGCATTTTCTTCCTTTCACCTCCTCTGGCGTAAGACCCAGAAAATCATACCCGGCCCGGTTGTACCTGATCATGGTATGATCCGGTTTTTGAATTCCTATGATGTCCGGGATGGAATCCAGTGTGGCTTCCAGCAGGGCCTTGGAGTTGGAAAGCTCTTCCTCGGCCTGCCTGCGCTTTTCCACTTCCAGGCAGGAGCGGCAGGCCCTGGCCAGCATTGCAGTCAGGGGCAGCAGTTCATTGATGAGAAATGGCTCGAAACTCCTGGATCGCGAAAGCACCAGGATACCAAAGTCCTGCAGCCTGAAAGCGTAATGAAAGCTGTCCTGTTCCTGCAGCAGCAACCAGTCCTGAAAGCCGTCTGTATCCGCTTCCCGGGCAAGCTGCTGCAGCATAGCGGCAAAATCCTCATTTCTGGACATGTACCTGGGCAGGCACAGTACTATGCCTTTGTCATCTGCGGTATTGACCACAGCTGCAGCAGTACAGTCCAGCTTGCGCAGAAACTGCGGCATGCACTTCTTGAGAAGCTTTTCCAGGTCGAACTCGCCGCTGATGGAAAGGGCCAGTTCCAGCAACACGTCCTTGTAGAATTCATTCTGCATGGGGATCCCCCAGTATCCCGGCCACTGCTGTCTTGTTGTAGAATTCCAGGTAGGCATCCCCGGTATTGGCTATCTCTCCAATGGTCAGGGCTCCAAAGGTGGTCAGTCCGCAATCAGCCGCCTGCAGCTCCTTTTTAAACTCCTCACCCATGAAAAGGACCCTGGAGATACAGTCCATAAACAGCATGCTGGCCTTGTTCCGGTCCCCATGGTAATTATTCAGGGCATTGTCCCTGGCCTGTACCGCACCCTCAATAAGAGAGTCCATGTTTCCCCGCAGTATGTATACAAAGGAATTCACAGGCACCTCCCCAACGCAGACCAGTTCATCATTTTCGGTAAAAAGAGGGTCGCGCACGATCATTTCCGCGTCCAGCTTGACTATACCCAGGGGGTGAGCCTTGGCGATGTCGAAAAAGGGCTTTTCATCAAATGACAGACCGGATTGTTCTTTTATGGCATTTTTATACACCTGAAAGGCCGGTTCCCAGTTCAGGGAGATGACCCTGTTTTTTTCGGATTCAGTCACCTTCATGGTTTTGGTTATGGGGTGCCACCCATGAGCCACTCCTATGCCGCTGCGGACTTCTGATACCCCCACCACCGCACCGTCGCCCTTGAGGCCCAGGTTGGTGAAAAGGCAGGGCTTCTGCTCAAAACTCAATGATCCGGCTCCCCCGCCGATATAGTTGGGCATAAGACCCAGGTTGTTGAAAAGCCCGTCGATAAAGGCGCTGATCCTGGAACTAAGACCGTCCACAAACACGAAAAAGGTCCTGTCCTCCACGTCAACACCCGTCAGGGCCTCATCCACGGCGTCGTCCATAATCCTGTCGTCATCGCTTAGACCCGGCACATAGAGAGACACCGTATCGTAAAAAAGCCCGGCCACAATGGTGCCCTTCTCCAGGTTTTCCCCTTCAGCAATAATCTGCGGGAAAACCCCCCCCAGCAGAGGCAGACCGCACTCTTGCAGGACCGGATCAACATTCTCCGGGGTAAAGCCGTTGGCGTCACAGGCCAGGATGAGTATGGACTTCACCCGCCCGTGGTTCTGGACTTCCTGCAGCATGGACTGTAAAGACTCCACAGATCCTTTCCTGCAAACCCTGAGTATCATATTCTTACCTCCTTGCTTTGTGACTTATTCCTTAAACCCTGTAATAAAAAAAGAAAAACTGGAACTACGATAAAAAAACGTAGCAGGCCAGGCGTAAAGGGCGCAAAAAGGAAGGGATCTCATACAACCACCCCCGGCCCCTCCTTGGCTAAGGAGGGGAGTTTACACCGTGCCCTTAATCTATACTGAGGAGCAGGTCCGGTTGAACTTTGCCATGCATCGCGCAAAGATAAATTTCTTACTTTGCGATCTTCGCGCCTTTGCGCGAGAAAAAAATGGGTTGCGGGCATAGCCCGCCTTAGTCCCTGTCAGCCCTTTTAAGGAAAGCTGAACAGATATCCTGCTTACATATATCTTTGCGGACAGTAGCTGTTTCAGCGCTTTGCATGTAGCATGGGGACTGGCTCTCCCCGCACTTATTTTTAAAATGCCGTCAATCATCCTTCAGAAAAATAAGTGCGGGGGTGCCTGTCCCCTGCTTTCCTTAACAGCGCTAAACAGATACTGCTGACAAAACCCTTTTGCATCTATTGGCACAGGGGCAGACGTACAGTAAGGGTGGTGCCGGACTCTACTGAAGTCTGCATGTCAATGTTTCCGTTCTGGGTCCTGGCTATAAGGGCCGCGGAGTAGGTACCCAGGCCTGTTCCGGATTTCTTGCCGTGGGTGCTTAGCTTGTCAAAAAAGACCTCCCTTATTTCCCTGGGCACTTCACCGTGATTGTGGATTGTTATAAGGCTTTCACCAGCCTGGTACCACATCTTGATGCTGACCTCTTTACCATGCGGGGATGCCTCCAGGGCATTTTTAATGAGGTTGGAAAACATGGAGTAGCAAAGCATCTCTTCACCGCAGACCATGAAGCTGAAATCATCCGGCACATCCATATCCTGATGCAGAAGTCTCACCTGAATGTTTTTTCCCCTGCTCAGGGGTTCCAGCTGTCTCAAGACCTGCCGCAGCACGCGGGTGAGATCCACTTTCCCGGGATCAAGCTGGTATGTCCCCTGCTCCATCTTGTACAGGTCCAGGGACAGGTTTATCATGTTCAGCAGGGTATGCCCGGATTCTTTTATGTACTGCACCAGTTCCCGGCTTTCATCGTCCAGTGCGTCAGATTCCAGGAGCAGGTCCGGTATTGCTATAATGCCGTTTAAGGGTGTCTTCATGTCGTGCCTGGTGATGCGCTCAACGTCTTCACGCAGTTGATCCAGGTGCCAGCGCCAGGTGACATCCACGACGGCTGCGACCATCCAGCCTGAAGCCACCGGCTTGAGGTAAATCTCCCAGTTTTTGTCCCCGGAGGATATTTCCAGCCTGGACTGCTCCCTGGCTTCAATCAAATCACCAGCATTGCCTTTACTTTTGATAACTTGGCGTACCTCAGGGGGGAAAAATCTGCCCTCCAGGGCCGCCCCCTGCCTGTATCCGGCCCTGCCTGCTTCCGGGTTGGCAATCTCCACCCTGTGATTTTCTGTGTCCAGAAGCATCACCGGAAAAGGCATGCCCCCAAGCATAACCTCCATGGTCCTGCGCTGCCGGTCCTTTGCTTTTTTCCTGCTGATCACCCTCAGACAGCGCTGCAGCACTTCCAGAAGCTCCGCCGGAGCCACAGGCTTGGACACAAATTCGTCCAGACGCAGGGCTATGGCCTTTTTCAGGTTGTCTATGTTGTCAAAGGAAGTGGAGAGTATGACCACCGCTTCCGGGTCCTGCTCCCGGATGGCTTCAGCCATTTCCAGGCCGTCCATGCGCGGCATTTCAATGTCGGTGATGACTATATCGGGATTGAAACGTGAAAATGCGTAAAGCCCTTCCTGGCCGTCCCTGGCCTGATGGACCTCTTTTACCCTGGGCCCAAGCATCTGGGTTAAAAACTCCAGAGTAAAACTTTCGTCCTCCACGCAAAGAACCGAGACATCTTTTAACTTCAGGTCTGCTTCCATGTCAGTAAACATTGTACGCTCGCAATAACACTACAGCGAAACTTATAAAACTTTTCAACCTGTCTAAATCGGGGACAGGCACCCCCGCACTTATTTTTCTGAAGGATGATTGACAGGTTTTAAAAATAAGTGCGGGGAGAGCCAGTCCCCGGAGGTGAATAAATAAGTTTCGCTGTAGTGATAAGTTAGTCTTGATTACCCTGGTCCCGGTATTCCAGGAGTTTATGCAGTTCCTGCAAAAGCTCTTCCCAGGCCCGTCTGACCCCTTCCAGATCCTTTTCCCTGGCTGCCAGATCCAGCTCACTGGACTTTTGTGCCGCCCCGGCGACACACAGGGTGCCCAGGGCCCCTTTCAGCTTGTGCCCCAGGCTGGAGACTGCATCCATGTTCTGCCTGTCCACAGCATCCTGGAGGTTATCCCTGTATTGCTGCAGTTCATCCTGCAAAAAACGCTGAAACATCCCGGACCA
>NZ_QYZY01000138.1:0-18780 GCF_003838035.1 Desulfonatronospira sp. MSAO_Bac3
AGATAGAGGCCTCCTTCACCAAGGAGGGGAGAAGATAGAGGCCTCCTTCACCAAGGAGGGGAAAAGATAGGAGTATCCTTCACCAGGGAGGGGAGAAGATGGATTTTTTTTAGCCAATAAAGGAGGTGGTCCGTGCAGTACTCATAAAATGAGAAACATAGGTGAAAACAACATGTTGAAATAGTTGAACTGGAATTATAGTTACTTGTAAGGAGGGCACGGTTAAAAACAACTGATGTCAGTGGCTTACTCTTGAAACCCTGTCACAAAAAACAAGAAATTTAGACAGGATTAACCACGCCAAAGACGCGTGGCAGGCATAGATTGACAGGATAACCTTTTGGCCTGGCTTCCGGCCAGGACAAAATGATTTTTTCTTTATCCATCTCTTAATCCAGTTAATCCTGTCAAAAAACTCTTTTCTTTATTGGGTTGCGGGCATGGCCCGCGTTAGTGTTAGAAAGAGCAGTGGATCAATAACCACAGCTTAACAATTAAACAAAAGGAGCATCAAGATTATGCACGTATTCGCAGATGGAATCTCAAAGGTAACATTGTCCAACGGCAACCTGCGCATCAACCTCACCCAGAGAGGGGCGGACAATGAAAGCGTGGACGCAGGAACCCTGATTGTTCCTGCTTCTCAGGCCAACAACTTTTTAAACGGCCTGGCCGGCAGCCTGAAAGACCTGGATGAGAAGCTAAAGGCCCAGAGGGAAGCGCAGGGCGAGACGCAGTAGGACCTGGCCGGAAAGGTAAAGGAGTGTGCCATTTTGGCAGGTATGGTCCAGGCTGGAGCGCTTGCAACGCTGCAAACTCACACAAAAAGGGGCTGCAAACAATCCTGCAGCCCCTTTTTTGTTTAAAAAAATGGTCGGGAAGGCCCGATTTGAACGGGCGGCCCCCTGCTCCCAAGGCAGGTGCGCTGCCAGACTGCGCCACTTCCCGATATCAGATTATTATTATTTCAAAACATTCAAAAGTCAAGGTACAGTATCAGCCGAACAAGTCTCCCAGCACACGGGCGAATTCTTCCAGATCCTCAACATCCTCATGACTCACCTTGAAAACCACTTTCAGATCGATTTCGCCATACTCATGCACCAGCAGATTACGGAAGCCTGTCGCTTTGACCATCCGTTCCGTTAGATCCTGGTGAATGTAGCCCTGGTCTTCCAGTAGGTAAAAGATCTCATTGGTACTCCCTGGTAATCCCAGATCTTTTTCACTGACAACATGTGCAGCCAGGTCAATACAGTTTTGAATTGCCATCTGGAGATTAAAGAGAGTGCTTTCCTGCCTGTCCAGATCCTGAAGAAATTCGTGTTCCTGAATGTCCCTCTTTGTTTTAACCCGGCGAACGTGTTTCTGCACCGCCGCCATTTTGGATAATATGATATTTCTGTCCACCATCAGGCCTTGCTCACTTTCTTCTTCATACTTTCCCGGAACATTCGCATATAAGGGGCGAACTCCGTATACAGAGTCAGGCTTCTCATGCGGAACAGGGACAGTTGTTCCTGGTCGCTGACGTAAAGCAGCACCCCCTTGTCAATAACCTGCCCCAGGAGAAGACAAGAGGCCTGGTTCAGGAAAACCAGGTGAACATCATGTCGCAGGGTCCGGCAAAGGGGTGGATGCAGTCTTTCCAGCTCCTCTTTGCGGTCGAATTTTCCTGCTCTTTCATCCAGCAGAACAGCAATATCGATGTCACTGCCGGGGCGCAGTCGCCCGGATGCAGCAGAACCAAAAAGATAGGCTGCTATGACCTGTCTGTGTTGGGACAGGACTGGTTTTACCCTGTCGGCGATATCTGCAGGCGCTGGTTTCATCATTTCTCCTGAAAAAACATCAAAAAGGCCTTGCCCGACCAGGCGGAGCAATCAGACAGGCAGCCATCAGCCAGGCTTAAGCCCCAAGTATTTTGATCATCTGTTCGTGCAGCACTTTGTTGGTTCCCAGGATGGTTTCCTGTCCCGGAAAATAATCCTGCCCGTCCATGGTACTGACCATTCCTCCGGCTTCCCGGATGAGGCAGGCTCCGGCCGCGGTATCCCAGGGTTTTAGGCCTATCTCAAAAAAGGAGTCAAAGCGCCCGGCCGCGGTAAAGGCCAGGTCCGTGGCCGCTGAACCGCAGCGACGCACACCCCGGGTGTTCATCAGGGCCCGGCGCATGTAGCCGAGCACCTGGTCCACGTCGGTTTTTATGGTATAGGGAAAGCCGGTGGCCACCAGGGCCTGGACAAGATCCTGCGTCTCGGTGACGTTTATTTGCTCCCCGTTTAGAAAGGCCCCCTGGTCCTGCGCGGCCCAGTACATCTCCCCCAGCACCGGCAGATGGACAATGCCCATTCTGACAGCCCCGCCTTGCCAGAGCCCCACGGACACGGCCACAAAAGGAATCCTGTGTGCAAAATTGGTAGTCCCGTCCAGGGGGTCCACGATCCAGGTTGGACCATCTTTTAGTTCTGTCTCCCCGGCGGATTCCTCGGCCAGAAAGTCAGCCTCGGGCAGGATCCGGCCCAGGGACTTCTTGAGGCTGTCCTCCACAGCCACGTCTGTATCCGTGACCAGATCGATGCGGCCCTTGTGCCTGATGTTGCGCGGTTTGTCCCAGGCCTTGAGGATAATCTCCCCTGCCCCTCGCACCGCCTGCAGCGCATCATCTATAAGTTCCCGGTTTATAATCATGCCGCTTCAGCCTCCTGCTGCTCCCGGGAGGCCAGGAACTCGATTTCGGGCCATTCCTCCCGGGTACGCTCCAGACGCCATCTGGTGGCGAAAAGCATGGCCGGGTATCCTTCCACGTCCTGGACCAGGGAATTGAAATATCTTTTTCTGAACTTTTCCAGGGCCTTTTTATCCCGGGCCCAAATCCAGCGCACAGTGGAATAGTCCAGAGGCTCGTAGGCTGCATCCACCCCGTACTCGGCCTTGAGCCTGGCCGCGGTGACATCGAACTGCAAAGAACCAATGGCCCCCAGGATGTAATCATTACCGCCAACAGGCCTGAAAAGCTGGATGGCTCCTTCCTCGGTAAGCTGCACCAGACCCTTTTCCAGCTGCTTGGACTTGATGGGGTTTTTCAGAAACACCCGTTGAAAAAACTCCGGCGCAAAATTGGGAATGCCCAGAAACTGCAGTTCTTCCTTACTGCTCAGGGTATCGCCTATCTTTAGTATCCCGTGGTTGTGCACCCCGATAATATCCCCGGGCCAGGCCTCTTCCACCCCGGCCCGGTCCTGGGCCATGAAGATTATGGCGTTGGAGAGCTGGATATCCTTGCCTATGCGGTGATGGCGCACCTTCATGCCCCTTTGGAACCGCCCGGAACAGATGCGCATAAACGCGATGCGGTCCCGGTGGGCCGGGTCCATATTGGCCTGGATCTTGAAAACAAATCCTGAAAACTCCTGCTCCAGGGGGGAAACCTCCCTGGTACTGGCTGGCCTGGGCCTGGGGGGCGGGGCTTCCTTGACAAAGGTCTCCAGCAGCTCACGCACTCCGAAATTGTTTACCGCACTGCCGAAAAAAACCGGGGTCTGCCTGCCCTCCAGATAAGCATCCCGGTCAAAGGGATAGCCCGCACCATGAATAAGCTCCAGGTCCTGGCGTAGAGACTCTGCAGCGGCAGAGCCGATGAGCTCATCCAGTTTACTGTCATCCAGGTCTTTGATCACCGCCCTTTCTTCTGGACGTCTGCCCTTGTCATCAGGCGGGGTGAAAAAGCGTATTTCCTGGTTGACCAGATCATAGACTCCCTGAAAAAGCTTGCCCATGCCTATGGGCCAGGTCAGGGGCGAGGCCTGGATGCCCAGGGTGTTTTCGATTTCGTCCAGCAGCTCAAAAGGATCCCGGCCGTCCCGGTCCAGCTTGTTGATAAAGGTCATGATGGGTGTGGAGCGCATGCGGCAGACATCCATGAGCTTTCTGGTCTGCTCCTCCACGCCCTTGACCGAGTCAATGACCATGAGGGCCGAATCCACGGCAGTCAGCACCCGGTAGGTATCCTCGGAAAAATCCTGGTGGCCCGGGGTGTCCAGAAGATTTATCTCGCAGTCCTGGTAAAGAAACTTCATCACTGATGAAGCAACTGATATGCCGCGCTTCTGCTCTACTTCCATCCAGTCGGAGCGGGCGTGGCGCTGGGCCTTTTTGGCCTTGATGCTCCCGGCCATCTGGATGGCCCCTCCGAAGAGCAGAAGCTTCTCGGTGAGGGTGGTTTTGCCCGCGTCAGGGTGACTGATAATGCCGAATGTCCGTCTCTTTCGGACCTCCTGGGCGAGCTGGGATTCTGATGGTGTTGTCTGACTCATGGTATGTGGTGATTGTTTGTGGTTTTGTAACTGTTCAGCACATTTTGTGTGTACTCTTGTTCTGGCCATCGGTGTCGGGGTCGGTATCGGTATCGGGGTCGATAGAAAACCGAAAGCCAAAGTTGCGTGGGGCGTTCCCCAACAGCTTCGATACCGATCCCGATTCCGATACCGACCCCGACAGAACCAGTTATCATGGTGAACAGCTACGTGGTTTTTTGCAAATCAAAATATAATCTTATGCCTGGAAAACCAAAAAAAATAAAGATAATAAAGGTAAGCGTCAAGCTGTATTTTGCTGAGAGTCTGTCAAGGCAAAAGCGCCATAAACTCGTCAACCCTCATACCGGCATCTTGTAACCATTCAGGGGATGCAGGAACCGGCCCGGGGACAGTCCCGCACTTATTTTTTCTGATGAACAATTTACAGATGTGAGCGTTAGAAAAATAAGTGCGGGACTGGCACTTTTGCCGGGGTGACTTACTATTGTTCGAATATCTTGACGGCATAAGAGCCATGCTGGCATATTTGTTGTAGGTGGTTTTCATTGGGGCTGAATATAATGCACTTTTAAGGGTAATCATTTTGTCAGTCGACAATAAAACTTCAAGAGTAAGCACAAGATTTTGATTTTACGAATTCCCGGAACGAGTTTTTACGGCCTTGTCTGCAAAATCTCCTGAGTACGGGATAGTAAAAATAACAAACGGGCAATGCTCCTCTATGAAGCGTGGCAGAAGACAAAGGCAAGTAAGCAAAATAATCAAATAGTTATGGGTTTAGTTTCTTGCTGAACTATTCATGTCCTGACTTTTTACAGGTCCATCTTCCGGGCTAAGCCCATGTTAGGGAATAACATGGTAAACAACATATCAGTAAATAGCGAGCGTTATAGTGAGAATCTATGTATCCTGGATAGAGCCACAGGTGACTACAACGTTGGAATTATCGGAACGTCGCATGGTTTCGCCTCCATCCTGGAATTAACCGAGATCCCTGATCTTGAACATTATTTTCCCAGGATGAATCTGTTGGCAGTGGCCCAGCCTGATCCTGATGACAGGCTTCTGCAAAAAGTCAGGGATAAGGGGATGAGGATTTACAGCTCATACCAGGACATGCTGAAAGCCCATCCCGAGATAAACCTGGTCATTGAGCTCACCGGCAAGCAGCACATAGTCCGGGAGATTCGCAATATTCTGCCTGCACATGTCTCCCTGCTGGACTATGGTGCAGCTGTCTTTCTGTGCGGGCTGCTGATAATGTCTCAGGTCAAAGACAGATGCAGGCTGAATCTGACCTGGCATAGATACCTTTTTGATGTCGCAGTGGATCATTTGCAGGGTGACATGTTCCTTCTGGACACAAAAGGGGTGATCCTGGATGTGAATATGCATGTCAGCAAACGACTGGGAAAGGAAAAAGATGAACTCACAGGCCGGCACTGCATGGAAATATTTGCATGTCCCAGGGAAGCCTTCTATCAAGGTTTTTCCAATGGAAAAAGCTACGCCGATGCAGTATGCCCCTTCCATAAGACCCTTGCAACTCAACAACCTGCTGAAGCAGTACAGACCTGGGTTGATGAGCAGGGCCGGGCAAGATATTTCCGCATCTATACCTACCCGGTCTTTGACCAGTCCGGAAACATGAAGTGGGTTGTAGAGATGAGACGGGACATCACCATTCGCACAGAGATGGAGAAACGCGTGGCTCTGTCTGAAAAGCTGGCCACAATAGGGGATCTGTCCACCTACATTGCTCATGAGATCCGTAACCCACTCTTTGTCATCAGCGGCTTCGCCAACGTTCTGTTGCGCAAACCTGAACATGACGAGACAGTCCGGGAAAATTTGCTTGGAATCCAGCGCGAGTGCAAGCGCCTTGAAAGGATTTTAAAGAGATTCATCAACTATGCCCGACCTGCAAAGCCTGTATATAACGAAATAGATGTCAACATGCTGGTTCAGGGCGTAGCGGATTTTTTTGGTTCGATGTATGCAGAGCAGAATGTAAAAGTTGAAATGGACCTGCCTGCAGATCTGGCCAAAGCCGAAGGCGCTCCGGAGTTGCTGAAACAATGCCTCATCAACCTGGTCAAGAACTCCATTGAATCCATGCCTCAGGGAGGCACCCTGAACTTGAGCACTTTCATGGACGAGCAGTATGTAGGGGTTCGAGTGAGTGATACCGGAAAGGGTATTCCCAGGGAAGTATGGAACAGGGCTTTCAATCCTTTCTGTGCCACAGGGGAGGGAACCAGTGCTGAACTCGGTCTGGCCATGACCAAGAAGATCCTGGATGATATGCAGGGCAGGATGGAGCTTTCAAGCCAAGAGGGCAAGGGCAGTACCATAACCATACGTATTCCGCTGCTCTCGGCCATGCCCGATTCCGAAACGGGGTGATCTCGCTAAAAAATGTGAGGCCGCCGGATAAATTCAGAAATGCTTTCATCTTTATTCAGACTGCTGTGTTTATTATCAGCACTCTGTTGCAGTTATGCAACAAATCAGGCAATTGTTGTTTTATAATTGCAACAGTAAACAATCAGGATCCGGGTAACGTAACCATTCAGGGGATGCCGCAATCTGCCTGACCCGTGAAGCAGGATCTCCGGCTTCCAGTCCCCGTGCTACAGGCAAAGCTAAACAGATACTTCCGGCAAATCTTGATTTAAAAGTTGGGCAGAAATCAAAAAAGTAAGTGCGGAACGGCCATTTTGCCAAACCCCGGACCTGCAAGGACATAAGTCGAAAAAGTTGATAAACTTCACGGATTCAGGTCTTCAGACTGCCGAGCAGCATGCCGGGTAAAAAACTTTTTGCATGCTCATCCTTTGATTACGATCGTCTGCTCCAAAATCAGCCATCATTAGCCCATGTATTGTTCAGCAAGACTTCCAAGGCAGTTTGCCTTGAAATCTTGCTTGACTAGATTATAAAAAAACATATAAATTATAATAACCTTAAAAACTACCTGGTTGCCTGTTCAAAGCTTTTTTACCCTGCCTGCAAATTTGAAGGAAAAGGGCTTCCCCTCCAGCCTCAACCCGTGGCAGGGTCGGGAATTTGTCTGCAACAGCTCTTTTTGCTGAATCAAATGTCAGAGAACATTTGCGTCAGATGCATGATCAGAAATCATCCGCCAGCAGTAACTATTCACCAGGGTCCGGGGACTTCGCAAACAGGACGTAAAAACTCACTCCCAGGAAGCGTAAATCAAAACCTATACACGAGTTTTTAAGCCAGAACAACTTATATAGCCTGCTCTAAATCAAGTTCGGTGTTTTACGGTTTTGATTAACGCTTCCTACGTCGTTCAGATCCCGCACTTACTTTCTGGCAAATCTTGAGTTGAAAACTGGGCAGACGTAGAAAAAGTAAGTGCGGGACCCAGTTTGCAAAGCCCCCGGACCCTGGATATCAGCAGTGCGCATAGATTGACCAATTTTATCAGATAGTGAATAGTTACCGCCAGCATAACACTGGATTTGTAAATGGCCAAAATCTTTATTCTTTCCCAGGATACAGCCTTTTGTCAGGACATGATCCGTATCGTTTATGACATTGGTCATGAGGCTGAAACAATATCCTCCATGCAGGTCTTCTTCACTGCAGCCGGGAAGGAATGTGATGTGGCTATTCTGGACCTGCAGCTCTCAGATGAAAGCCACCGGGCTTTTTTTGAAAACTACATTCAAAGCCCGGATCGTCCTGACGTCATCATAGTGTCCGCCTCTCAGGATCCTGGCCTGGCTGAGCCGGCCATTACTCAGGGGGCCAGGGAATATTTTCAAAAACCTCCCCCCTGGAACAGGCTAAAAGCCTCTTTGCAGCGGGCAGTAGAAGCCGCCAGAAGAAGAAAATCCGGAAAACCCACGGTTCTTAAACGATGCGGAATCGTGGGATCTTCCCCCGCCATGAGATCCTGCCTGGAGACAGTGGCTGCCTGCTCCCGCCACGACTCGAATATCCTGATTTACGGCGAGACAGGCACGGGCAAGGAATTGTTTGCCAGGGCCATGCATTACAACAGTGTCAGGAAAGACTTCCCCTTCATCCCTGTTGACTGCGCAGCCCTGCCTGAAACGCTTGTGGAAAGCATTCTTTTCGGCCACGAAAAAGGAGCCTTCACCACTGCCGATAAAAAGCATATGGGCCTGTTGAAGCAGGCCCACAAAGGCACTCTGTTTCTTGATGAAGTCGGTGAACTCCCCATGAGCGTCCAAAAAGCCTTTTTAAGGGTGCTGCAGGAGCGCAGTTTCAGACCAGTAGGGAGTATGGTGGAGGTGTTCAGCGATTTCAGGCTCGTCTCCGCCACCAACAAAGACCTGGACATGATGGTTAATCAGGGTGATTTTTGCCAGGATCTGCTGTTCCGGCTCCGTACCGTAGTTTTGGAACTGCCGACATTAAAAGGCAGAGAGAAAGACATCAAAGAATTGCTGCATTATTTCCTGGACAGGATCTGCAAAAAGCACGGACTGGAAAGCAAGGGCCTGTCGGCAGAAGTCATTGACGCCTTTACCGGCTATCCCTGGCCGGGTAATGTGCGAGAACTCATCAATACCCTGGAGCACGCCGTGATCATGGCCCATAACGACTCCATTCTCCATCCTGAACACCTGCCCTCCGGCCTGCGGGTACACATTGCCCGTCAACTTCTGAGCGCAGAGAAGATCCCTTCCGGACCCGCAATCCAATACCATCTGGATGAGACCGAACTGCCCAAGTTCAAGCAATATCGGATGCATGCCCTGGCCGAGCTCGAGAAATCCTATCTTCGGGAACTTTTGCGCACCACAGGAAGAGATATCCCCATAGCCTGCGGGATTGCAGGCATTTCCCGGGCCAGGCTCTACGCCATGCTCAAAAAATACGGATTATAACAAATCCTGGGCAACTCGCAATCGGGAATGCCCGGAGATACACGTCAACTCCAAGGGGTCTGCCCTGTCTTGTCCGACTAGACAGGGCAGACCCCTTTAGCTTTTCATTTATTCATCTTTAATATTTTCTTGTTGTAACCTATTGTAAAAAAACTTTTTTTCCGATCAGGCACAGAGTTTGTTATTAAAATAACGTAACTATTCACCATCCCGCTTATTATCCGGGCAAACGAACTATCCCGGTTGACATTCATGCTTTGCTCTTGGGGTGAATAGTTACAAAATAACAAGCCTTTTGTGCTGACTGCCAAAAAATTCGTAATCAAAAAAAAGGAGGAAAGTTATGAGATCATTTGAAGATTTGATTCATGATGTGCAAGAGCGCAATTTGTGTCACATGTGTGGCGGTTGTGTAACCTTTTGTACAGCCATCAACTATGGTGCGCTCGAATTGGGCGAAAACGGCTATCCCCGCTACAAGGACAAGGAGAAGTGCATTGAGTGCGGTATCTGTCACATGCTCTGTCCGGAGATCGATGAACTGGATGATGAGATCAAGAAACATGCGGGCTGGAGCGAGCCGGCTGGCAGAATTGTTTCTGCGAACATTGTCCGGGCCAGAGATCCTCAGGTTCGCGACAGGGCCACAGACGGAGGGGCTGTAACCGGGATTCTCATGCACCTGCTTGATACGGGACGCATAGACAGTGCCATTGTCTCCAAACATGTCGGTCTGTTCAACAGGGAGCCTTATCTGGCCTGCAGCAAGGAGGACATTCTTGCCGCCTGCGGTTCATACTTTGATGCCTCTCACGGCATGGTCCTGTACAGTGAGTATTACTCCACATACTCTCCCTCAGTCCATGCCCTGGGCACAGTCAAAAAGATCGGGGCCCAGAAAGTGGCCTTTGTGGGCACCCCATGCCAGATAGTGACTCTTAGAAAAATGCAGGCTCTGGGAGTAGTACCTTCGGATGCCATTTATTGCCTGCTTGGGCTTTTCTGCTCCGGAAACTTCGCCTTTGACGACAATTCCAGAAAACGCCTGGAAAAGATCGGCGACTTCAAGTGGAGTGATGTCAAAAAAATCAATATAAAAGGGAGAATGTATGTTTATCTGCAAAACGGAGCAATCCATACCCTGCCTCTGGATGAACTGGACTTCATCAAGAGGCACGCCTGCCGTTATTGCGAGGATTATACCGCTGAATTCGCTGATTTGTCCTTCGGAGGAATCGGGGCTGAAGAAGGCTGGACTACCGTGTTCTCCAGGACCCAACTGGGCCTGGACATTCTGAACAACGCTGAACGCAGCATCCTGGAAAGCTACAGCAAGCATCAGCCCCCGCGTGACCAGGAAGAGAACAGGGTCAGGAACAGGATGCTGGAGTTGCGCAGGCAGATCAAGCATCTCAAGTACGCCCAGCAGACAAGCGGGGAAGCTGACGGCGCTGATCCCGAATACCAAGGGCTGGTCAATGAATTGAAGGAGTTGGAACAAAAACACCCGGAAATCGGACACAGGCCGGAACAGCCCTCTGCTTCAGGCTACACCAGGAACACATTGAACAGAGTATTGGAAAAATCCGTGGAAAAAAGGGGATCATCCCAGGCAAACCGGGCTGAACTGGCCAAAACCGAACACCTGGAAGCCTGACCATTAACCCCGCACCTGCTTCTGCGTTTTTCCCGGGGTCATAAACGCAGGTGCGGGGTGATCTGCATCGAAACATGTCTGGCAGCGACACCCGGTCAGAATCAGAGCAGAAGAGGGCACTCAAATGGTAAAAGAACAGGGGAAGAGCAATAAGGCCGGATGTGTGGCTGTCGTCGGGGGTGGCATTGTCGGCATTTATTCTGCCCTGGAACTGGCCAATGCCGGATATTACGTATACCTGGTGGAAAAAAAGTCCGGTCTGGGGGGAATGATGGCTCAGCTGGACAACATATTCCCAACCAATGATTGCGCTCCGTGCATACTGTGCACCTGGCTTCTTGACTGTTCAAGGCACCTGAACATTGAGATCCATACCCAGAGCGAAGTCCTGGATGTAGAGGGCCGGGAAGGGGAGATGAAGGTGCACATCAAAAAGAATCCCGGCTTCATCGATATCAATAAGTGCATCGCCTGCAACCAGTGTACTGAGGCCTGCATCAGATCTGAGCCAGACGACTTCAATATGGGGCTCAACTCCAGAAAAGCGGCCTATATCCTGTACCAGCAGTCAGTGCCCTCCAAGTATGTCATTGATGAGAAAAGCTGTCTGCGTCTGACGCGCAACATATGCGGTGCCTGTGAAAAAGTATGCCCCACCGGAGCCATTGACTTTAATGATCAGGTAAAGAACATCACCCTGAACGTTGGCTCGATGATCCTGGCCCCGGGACTGGTCCAGTTCAATCCGGCCCTTTTCGATACATACGGATACAAGTTATTTCCGGATGTGGTCACCAGCCTGGAATACGAACGGCTCCTGTCTTCTTCAGGACCCAACAAGGGCGTATTAAAGCGGCCCTCGGATCATTCCGAGCCGCACAAGGTGGCCTGGCTGCAATGCGTGGGCTCCAGGACCATCAGCAGGATCAAAAACGGGCTGTGTTCCAGCATCTGCTGCATGTACGCCATGAAACAGGCCGTGATCTCCAGGGAACATGTCTCAGAACGGATGGTGGAGTCCAGCATTTTTTTCAACGATATCCGGGCCCATGGAAAAGGATACGAAAAATATTATGAAAACGCCAAATCCCAGGGTGTTCGCTTTATTCGCTCCATGCCGCACACCATTATGCCCGGCCCGGACGGCAAGGGTGTGTTGGTGAGCTATGTCTCGGAAGATTCCGAAATGATCACCGAAGCCCATGACCTGCTGGTCCTTTCAGTGGGGGTCCTGCCCGGAGATGACACCGTAGCCCTGGCCTCCCGGCTGGGCATAGGCATGAACCGCTACAACTTTGCCATCACCCCCAGTTTCAATACATTCAAAAGCAGCAGATCCGGAATCTATGTCGCCGGAAGCATTATCTCTCCGAGGGATATCCGTCAATCCATTACCGATGCCGCCGGCGTAGCCAACGCTGCTACAAGAGAACTGGTCGATGCCCAGGCAACCATGGTCCAAACAGAATCATTTCCGGAGGAAAAAGATGTCACGGAACAGGAGCCCAGGATTGGAATCTTCATCTGCGCCTGCGGAGGCAATACCTCAGAGGTGATCGATATTGACACCCTGGCCCGGTTTGCCTTCACCCTTCCAGGTGTAGTCCTGGTGGACAGCAATGTATTTACCTGCCCCCAGATAACCCAGGACAAGATCACGGAACAAATAACCAAGAACGACCTTAACAGGGTGGTCATTGCAGCCTGCACCCCCAAGACCCATGAAGCCCTTTATCAAAAGACCCTTAAAGGCGCCGGCCTGAACCCTAATCTTTTGGAAATCGCCAATATCCGCAACCAAAACAGCTGGGTGCACAAAGATCATCCCAAGGAGGCTCTGGACAAGGCCAAACTTCAGATCGCAGCCGCGGTATCCAAGGTCCGTCTGAACAAACCTCTGCACGGAATTTTTAAGAAGGTGATCCGCAAGGCACTGGTGGTGGGAGGAGGAATGACAGGCATGACCACGGCTCTGGAACTGGCCCATCAGGGAATTGAAACGTTTCTGGTGGAGAAGTCGGACCATCTGGGAGGCAACGCCCTGAACCTCAGATCCACCTGGAAAGGCGAGGACATAGCCGCCTATCTGGAGGAAACCATTTCCAAAGTGGAACACAACCCCAAGATCACCCTGATGAAGAATGCCGAGGTAGTCTCCTGCAGGGGTTCCATAGGGAACTTTATAAGCCAGGTCCATGTAACCAAGCGGGCCGGTTTCGAACTCATCGAGACCATCCGCTACGGAGCTGCCGTATTGTGTACCGGGGCCAGGGAGCTCAAACCTCAAGAATATCTCCACGGCAGGGACGCCCGGGTATTCACCCACCAGGAATTTGACAGCGAACTCAAAGCCGATCCGGAAAAAATCAAGAAGGCCCGGACCGTGGTCTTTATTCAATGCGTGGGCTCCCGGGAGCCTGACCATCCGTACTGCAGCCGGGTGTGCTGTACTCACAGCATTGAAACGGCCCTTTTTTTGAAAGAACTGGACCCTGAAATACAGGTATATATCCTGAACCGGGACATCCGCACCTACGGGGTCAGAGAGCTGCTTCATGAAGAAGCCCGTAAGAGAGGAGTGGTGTTTATCAGATATACCACAAGCAACAAGCCTCAGGTCGAGGCTTACGGGGAATACCTTACCGTGCGGGTTGAGGATCATATCCTCAAGAAACCCCTGGAGATCAGGACCGATTATCTGGTGCTGGCTGCAGCCATTGTCTCCAACCCGGACAGCGAGAAAATCACCCACCAGTTCAAGTGTTCCCTGGATCCCCAGGGGTTCATGCTTGAAGAACACTTTTTTCTCAAGCCCACTGACCTTATCGCCAAAGGGGTCTTCGGGGCCGGACTGTGCAACTATCCCAAACCCATAGAAGAATCCGTAGCCCAGGCCCATGCCGCAGTCTCCAGGGTGCGGCAGGTACTTTTCCAGGACCACATCTTCCTGGACCCCTTGAAGGCCAACATCACCGAAAATTGCGACGGGTGCGGCATCTGTATCGACAAATGCCCTTACGGAGCAATTCTATATATTGAGCACCACGAAAACGGACTTCAGGAAGGCTGCCCCATCAAGATCGACAAGGCGGTGTGTGAAGGATGCGGGATCTGCGTATCCTCATGTCCCAGAAACGGGGTCATAATCGATGAATACCGGCTGGACAAGATCAGCGCCCAGATATCCTCCATTCTGAACACCTTCAGATCTGAAATCAAAAGGACAGAACCCCTGATAGTGGCTTTCTGCTGCAACTGGGGGTCCTACATGGCCGCGGACACAGCTGGTGTGCTCAAACGTCAGTATAATCCCAATGTGCTTATCATCAGGATCAACTGCACAGGAATTCTGCACCAGGACATCATACTGGAGACCCTGCAGAAGGGCGTGGACGGGGTTATGATCCTGGGGTGCCGCATGGGCGAATGCAAATACAGGCAGGGAGACTACCATGCCGCCAACCGGGTGGGGTCCATCAAGGCGCTTCTCAAGAGACGGGGCATCAACCCGGAACGGCTGATCAGCGGATGGATCTCCTCGGCTGACGGACTCAAGCTTGCAGAGATGATAAATTCCTTTACCTACCGGATAAAAAGAATGTCACCCAGTCCCACCAGGCATCTGCTTGATTCGGTGGCCAACACGCAGGCATCAAAATACTGAATGACCGCTGAGATCTGCAAAATGCCTGAGTTGAAGATCTTTTTCCTGAGACCTGCTTCAACTTTAAAGAAAATCGTCCAGGGAACTGTTGTTAATCCCTCCTCGTCAGTGCATTATTTTGCAGTTGAATCACTTAACTCAGCGGAAATAAACGGCTAACATACCGATCTTCTGCGGAAAAAGGCCTTCTCCAGTTCCACCGCCAGGAACACCGCCAGGCCGAAGGCCAGAATCCTGGTCCAGGCCTGCAGGCCCAGGGGTTCGGTCTGGAAAAGAAACTGCATAAAGGGCAGGTAGGTAAAACTTAGCTGCAGAACCGCCAGCACAGCGATGGAAACAAGAACCGGGCGGCTGCCCAGGATGCCCTTTATATTCCAGGATGGCTCGTCAATGAACCGGCTGTTTATCAGGTAAAACACCTGACCCATGACCAGGGTATTTATGGCCGCTGTAGAGGCCAGGTCCTGGGAAGCACCCTGGGACTGCATAAACAGGTAATGCCCCAGGGCGCCCAGCACAAGCAGAAGAGATACAAAACTTATGCGCCATAAGAGAAACCCGGACACCAGGGGCTCTTCCGGAGGCCTTGGAGGACGCTGCATGACGTTTTTTTCCGGCGGTTCAAAAGCCAGGGCCAGGGCCAGGGTGACTGCGGTGACCATGTTTATCCACAGGATCTGGGGCGGGGTGATGGGCAGGGAAAAATGCCCTGCCTCGTCCATAAGTCCGATGCCCAGCAGAATGGAGGCCATGACCACCAGGGCCTGACCGCCGTTGGTGGGCAGAATGAACAGGATGGCCTTCTTGAGGTTGTCGTAAACCGTGCGCCCCTCTTCCACGGCGTTGGCGATGGAGGCGAAATTGTCATCGGTGAGCACCATGTCCGAGGCCTCTTTGGCTGCCTCGGTCCCGGTAACCCCCATGGCCACTCCCACGTCTGCACGCTTCAGGGCCGGTGAGTCGTTGACCCCGTCCCCGGTCATGGCCACTATGTGTCCGCCTTCCTGCAGGGCCCGCACCAGCCTGAGCTTGTGTTCCGGACTGGTTCGGGCATATATGTCCACATCCAGAGAAACCTCCACCAGATCATGATCGCTTATCTTTTCCAGGTCCTGCCCGGTAAGGGCCTTTCTGCCCCGGCCCATGCCCAGCTTCTCTCCGATGGCCGAGGCTGTCAGGGCATGGTCCCCGGTGATCATTTTGACCTGGATGCCCGCCCCGGCGTCCCCGGGATCAGACTCGCGGCCCTTGAGCCTGGCTGCGGCCTCTATGGCCTCCTCCCGGGGTGGATCCATGATCCCGAACAGGGACAGCATGGTAAAGCCCTGCTGGATATCCTCATCCTCTATGGCCGTCTTCCCTGCAGGGGCCTTTTTCACGGCCACCGCCAGAAGCCTCTGGCCCATGGAGGCCATGTGATTGCCCTGCTCAACCCAGAAATCAGGATCAAGGGGGGCAGCGTCCTGCAGTGCCCCCTGGCTGCTGCACTTTTCCACGACCTTTTCCGGAGCCCCCTTGAGGATAAAAACACTGTCCCCGGATTCATAGTGGTGCAGTGTAACCATGAATTTTTCTTCGGAGCTGAAGGGCAGGATATCCTTTCTGGGATTAACCCTGTTTTCCTGGTCCTGGTCCAGTCCGGCCTTGAGAGAGGCTGTTAGAAGGGCGCCTTCCGTGGGTGCTCCCTCCAGCTTTGGCTGGCCGTTTTTTTCCTGGAAGCGGGCCTCGTTGCAAAGAAGCACTGACCGCAAAGCCTGCATCAGTACCGGGTGTTCCCCTGGATGGACTTCTTTGTCCCCAAGCCTGAACCCGCCTTCCGGGGCATAACCCACCCCGGCAACCCAGAACAGCTCATCCGCTGTTTGAATATTCTGCACGGTCATTTCATTTCTGGTCAGGGTACCGGTCTTGTCCGAGCAGATGACGGTCACCGAGCCCAGGGTCTCCACGGCGGGCAGGCGCCTTATGATGGCGTTTCGCCGGGCCATTTTCTGCACCCCGATGGCCAGGGTAATGGTCATGATGGCGGGCAGGCCCTCGGGAATGGCGGCCACAGCCAGGCCCACTGCGGCCAGAAACATATCCGCCGGTGCATATCCGCGCAAAAAAACCCCGAACATAAAGGCAGCTACTGCAAGGAGCAAGATGGCCACAGTGAGATGGCGGGCGAAAACGTTCATCTTGCGGATAAGCGGGGTGGCGATGCTTTCGGTCTCGGTGAGAAGTTCGCTTATGCGGCCCAGTTCCGTGTCGAGGCCTGTTGCGGCCACCAACCCGGTCCCTTGACCGTAAACCACCATAGTCCCGGAAAAAGCCATGCTTTTTCTGTCCCCCAGGGCCGCCCCGGACTCCACCTCATTGCCGGCCTTGCTCACGGGCATGGACTCCCCTGTAAGAGCGGCCTCTTCTATGCGCAGGCTTTTGCATTCAGTTATTCTCAGGTCAGCCGGTACTCGGTCCCCCGGCTTTAAATAAACCACGTCCCCGGGCACCAGGTCTTTGGCCTCAATCCTGATCCTTTGCCCGCCCCGAAGGACCAGTGCTTCCGGGGCCAGCATGGTCTTCAGGCTTTCCAGGGATTTTTCCGCCTTGCCCTCCTGGATAAAGCCTATCAGGGCATTGATCACGCATACCCCCAGGATGACCAGGGAGTCTATCCATTCCTGCAACAGGGCGGTGATCACCACCGCCGCCAAAAGGACATATATAAGCAGGTTGTGAAACTGCAGCAGAAATCGAAGAACCGGCCCTCTTTTCTTTTCAGTGGCCAGCATATTGGGGCCGAATGTCTCCAGCCTCTTGCCGGCTTCCTCAGGGTCCAGGCCCTCCGGTGAAGACTTCAAGGTCTGGAAGCACTTTTCCACCGGTTCCGCGTGCCAGGGGGTTTTATTCTGGATATCTTTCTTTTCAAGCATAAGCAGATAATACAAGATGATCCTGGCAAAGTAAATGAGTTGTCATTTTTTTTTGCGCAGATCAGGCTTGCATACCTGACCTGTTTGCAGCTAAACAAAGCCAACAGGTCAAATACAAATCTCAAAAAGAGGTGCTTAAATGCAGGAACGCAAACGTCACGGGTGTCTGACCATATGGTTGGTAGTGGTCATTGGAGCCAACTTTTTAGATGCTTTTCGACATTATTTGATGCGTGACGAATTGATGGAGCAGTTTCCCGGCACGCCTGAATGGGTCATAACCGGGCTTTTCATTTTGGCCCTGGTGAACGTGGCTTGCGGCATCGCCCTTTTCCGGTGGAAGAAATGGGGTTTCTGGGTACTTCTGTTGAGCAGCCTGGCCGGAGCCTACCTTTACTTACAGCTGAGTTTTGTGAATGCCCTGGTTCCTCTTCTGGTAGTGGCGGTGCTCTTCGGGGCCCTGCACATCGGAGGTGAACGCAAGGGCTGGCATCAGCTGGAATAGTGCAGGTCCATTGAGAATCAGACGATAAAGAACAGCCAGGAGCTATCCACACATGAATAAAAAGCTGCTTTTCCCCGGAGTCCTGCTCCTGGCAATACTTTATACAGCCATCGGCGGTCTGGCATACAATGCCGGTCAGGAACTGGAAGGAGTAGTTACACAGCAGTTCAACGATCAACAGCTGATACTGGCTGAAAAGATCGCCGACGACATCCGGGGCCATTTCCAGTTTCTGGAAACAGCCCTGGCCACCCTGAGCCGCCAGACAGTTAAAATCCTGCCTGAGCAGCCTTCAGATGATTACCTTCATTCCACTCACGATATTTTAAAGGACTGGCACGTCCTCAGCCTGGGCATTGCCGGAAATGACCGGGACAACTCCATTCTGACATCTGAAGAAAGTTTATCATCCTGGGACAATATGGGGATTGACTTTCCTCTGGAAAAATTTCTCCTCTGGCTTGATTCTGACCCGGAGGGACAGGTTTTTTTCAGCCGGACCTTCAGACCGGACCAGGGCCCCTATGCCGGGACCTGGATCATGGTCACGGTCAAGCCTCTCTCTAAGGACTTGGAGATGTCTTTTGAGTCCGGCAATTTTGAAGGCATGCCTCCAGCGGCCTTTTTTGTGGTGGATGCCATGAAGGTGGCCAGAGATTATGCCCACGGCGTCATCTCCGGGCAGACCGGCTATCCCTGGGTAATCAACCAAGAGGGATACTTTCTGTATCACATTGAGGACGATTTTGACGGCCGGGACTCTTTTACAGTGCGCCATGAGAGAAATCCGGATATTTCCTATGAACGGATAAATACTATCGTCTCCCAGAG
>NZ_QYZY01000013.1:0-1009 GCF_003838035.1 Desulfonatronospira sp. MSAO_Bac3
CTGGAAAAGAGCCTTGATTACGTCAGGACCAGGGACGGCGACCAAAAGGCGGTTTGCCAGCCGGAGCTTTGCCTGACCTGGTCGGATATAAAAGAAACCCTGGAACTCTTTATCCAGCTTTTGCCGGATGTTGACCGCAACCCTGAACTGCTTAAACACTATTTTGATTTTTATGCGGTAAACCCGGATGTGCTTCTTACCGGCTATTACGAGCCAGAGCTTAAGGCTTCCAGGGATAAAAGTGAAGATTTCAGGTATCCGGTTTACGGCAGGCCCAGTGACCTGCAAAGAGTTGACCTGGGTCAGTTTCATCCCCGCTGGAAAGATCAGAGGCTTTTCTACAGGCTGGAGAACGGCGAAATAAAGCCCTATTACAGCAGGGGGGAGATAGAGCTGGAAGGCGCCCTGGCCGGACGCGGTCTGGAGATAGCCTGGGTAAAGGATCCCATTGACCTGTTTTTCCTGCATATTCAGGGATCCGGGAGGCTTAAGTATCCTGACGGAGATTACGAGCATGTTTTGTACGCGGATAGAAACGGCCGTCAGTACGTTGCCCTGGGCAGGGTCCTGGTGCAGCTTGGCTTCCTTGAGCAGGACGAAGTGAGCATGCAGTCCATCCGGGCCGTACTTCAGGAAAACCCGGATATAAAGCATGAGCTCATGGCTGAAAACCCCAGCTACATTTTTTTTCATCTCGATGATCAGGGTCCAAGGGGGTCCACAGGGCAGATTCTTACTCCGTGGGTCAGTGTGGCCAGCGACCCGGAGGTTATTCCCTGGGGTTCGCTCATGATAATGGATGCAGAACTGCCGGAATACCTGGGCCAGAAAACCCGCATCCGTGGGCCGGTAACCTCGCAGGATACCGGGGGGGCTATCCGGGGGAGACACCTGGACCTTTTCTGCGGCTTCGGGGAGAGATCTGAATATCTTGCCGGTAAGATGAGCGACAGGGCTGAGATTTTTCTCATGGTTCGCAAATATGGTAAGAATTAACGAAATACTGGAC
>NZ_QYZY01000139.1:0-16316 GCF_003838035.1 Desulfonatronospira sp. MSAO_Bac3
ATAGTTCACCTGCTCTCCAGGAACATGAACGGCAACTCCCTGGAAGACGCCCTGAAGAAGGCCCTGCAGAAAGTAAAAGGGGCCTACACCCTGCTCATCATGGCCAATGACAAGCTGATCGCCGTTCGCGACCCCAATGGATTCAGGCCCATGTCCATAGGACGTCTGGGCGACTCCTATGTATTCGCCTCGGAAACCTGCGCCTTTGATCTTCTGGAAGCCGAATACCTGCGATGTGTCCAGCCCGGGGAAATGGTGGTGGTGGAAAACGGCCGTCTGGAGAGCACTCAGTTTGCAGAAGTAAGTGAACCTTCTCCCTGTGTTTTTGAGCTCATCTACTTTGCCCGGCCTGATTCCATTGTTTTCGACGACGAGGTCTACCATGCCCGCAAGGAAATGGGCCGGGCCCTGGCCAGGGAAGCCCCTGTGGAGGCGGATTACGTAATGCCCTTCCCTGACTCCGGGGTTTACGCAGCTGTAGGTTATGCCCGGGAATCAGGAATTCCCTTTGAGATGGCCATGATCCGCAATCACTACGTGGGCCGGACTTTCATCCAGCCCTCCCAGGATATGCGCGATTTCGGCGTCCGGGTAAAGCTCAATCCCGCCCGGAGCATGATCCGGGACAAAAAAATCCTTATCGTGGAGGACTCCATAGTCCGGGGTACAACCATCCGCACCCGGGTGAAAAAACTGCGCGAACTGGGGGCCAAAGAGATACACATGCGGGTGAGCTGTCCGCCTATAAAGCACCCCTGCTACTACGGCATAGACTTTTCCTCCAAGGGAGAGCTTATAGCCGCCAATCAAAGCGTGGAAGACATCGCTGAGTTCATAGGACTGGACTCGCTGCATTACTTGAGCGTAGAAGGCCTCCTGGCTTCTCTTAACAGCAACAGATCATTCTGCCTGGCCTGCTTCAATGGAACTTATCCGGTACCCCCTTCTCCCAACTGCGACAAACTCTGCCTGGAGTGGTAGGAGGTCTGTTCAGCGCTTTAAATGCGCCACGTAGAATATTCCCCTGCTTTACTGTGACAATGCTTTTGTCGGGGTCGGAATCGGTATCGAAAATACTGGGGAACTTCCCTAATGACCTGGCCTTTGGATTTTGATTCCCATACCGACCCCGACACCGATTAACAGAGTAAGAGCAAAGAGAAAGCATGCTGAATAAATACCAGAAACGTTCAAATTCTGAATGTAAAACCACCTGCAATACCTATGTCTGAGAGCAACAACTGGCTGAAAAAGGCCCGCGAGGTCCTGGATATAGAACTGGAAGCCATCCGCGCGGTGCGCGACGACCTGGACGAAGCCTTTTCTTCTGCCATGGAGGAAATGTCCGCCTGCTCCGGGCGTATAGTACTTACCGGAGTGGGCAAATCCGGGCTCATCGGCCGTAAAATGGCCGCTACCTTCAGCAGCACCGGAAGCCCGGCCTTTTTTCTGCATCCAGTGGAAGGCGCCCACGGGGATATGGGTATGCTCAGAAGTGAAGATCTGGTGGTAGCCATCTCCAACAGCGGCGAAACCGAAGAGGTAAACTCCATCCTGCAGAGCATCAGTTCCCTGGGAATAAGGATTGTGGCCCTGACCGCCGATACCGGATCCACCATGGCCCGCCTGGCGGACGTGGTCATCAGGGTCCGGGTTCCAAGAGAAGCCTGCTCTCTGGGTCTTGCCCCCACCAGCAGCACCACAGCAGTCCTGGCGGTGGGCGATGCCATGGCCATAGCTCTGATGCAGAGCAAGCACTTCGGCAAAAAGGATTTTCAGAGATACCATCCCGGGGGATTTCTGGGGCAAAGGCTCAGGCAGGGCATTCACAGGCTTATGCACACCAGCGCCCTGCCCCTGGCCCGGGAAGATGAAAGCCTGGAAAACGCCCTGGAAGTAATGAACCAGGGAGGTTTCGGAGTGGTCTTTATCACTTCCGGAGATAACAGGCTGGCCGGAGTTATAACCGACGGCGATGTGCGCCGCATGGTCTGCGGCAATAACTGGCGGTTGAGCGACCCGGCAGGGCTGCACATGATTTCTTCTCCTGTTCATGCAAATCCCGGCCAGTCAGCAGCCTCTGTTCTGGACGTCATGGAGGAAAAAGCCATAACCGTTCTGCCCATCGTGGACCATGAAAACCGCATCAAAGGCCTGGTGCACCTGCATGACCTGCTGGGCAAGGGCAAACTCAAGTTCTCCTCATGAGCACGCAGGAATACGTATGCCTCAGGTGCAGTCGGGTTTTTCCCACCTGTTGCCGCCTGAGCCCCGGCCTGGAAGAGCTGTGCTTTCCTTTGTCCACCCAGGAAAAAGAAGACATCCAGAATCATCTGCAGCACTCAGACTTTTTCGTTGAGCAGCCGAATACAGCAGACTTCATCGCCTCAATGGGCAGACTTCTGCCGGATCACCAGCACAAAACCAGAGCAATTTTTGCCCTTGATACTTGTCATTTGCGTTTAAAAACGTTATCAGATGGTAAATGTATACTGCTTCAGGATGACGGCTGCCTTTTGCCCCGGGAGTTGCGGCCCTTTTACTGCCGTCTTTTTCCCTTCTGGTTTTACCGGGGCAGGCTGGGGTATATGGCATTCAGTAAATGCCTGGCCCAGCAGGAGACCGTAGAGGTAAAAAACCTGCTCAGGCTTTTCAGGGCGGAAGTAACAACCCTGCAGGAAGATTTTTACTCCATGCTCCGGAACCTGGGACTTAATGACTGATCCTTCAACTTTACACTCTGGTTTATTATTATAAAAATGAAATACCTGAAAATATTCTCCGTATTACTTCTGGTGCTGATCCTTGCAGCAACTGCCGTGGGCATCGGACTCTACAAGTGGGCGGCACAGGATCTGCCCGATTACAGAACCATTTCCGACTATGACCCGCCACTGGTGACCAAGGTCTTCACCCGGGACGGTGATGTCCTGGGGCAGTTTTACCGTGAAAAGCGCTATCTGGTTTCCCTGGATGAGATTGCCCCGGTGGCGGTCAAGGCCTTCCTGGCCTCAGAAGACGCCCGGTTCTACGAACACGAGGGAGTATCCATGCTGGGCGTGGCCAGGGCCGCAATCCAGAATTTCAAGGCCGGGGAAATAGTCCAGGGCGGCAGCACCATCACCCAGCAGGTGATAAAGTCTTTGCTTCTAACCCCGGAGCGCAGCTACACCCGCAAACTCAAGGAAGCCATTTTGGCTTACAGGCTGGAAAACCACCTGACCAAGGATGAAATCCTGACCATTTACATGAATCAGATCTTCCTGGGCTCCAGGGCTTATGGCATAGAAGCCGCATCCAGGGAGTACTTCGGCAAGCACGCCGGCGAACTGAACCTGGCTGAAGCCTCGCTTCTGGCGGCCCTGCCCAAGGCCCCGTCCAGGCTCAACCCCTACCGCAATCCCGAAGGCGCCAGGCACCGGCAGATGTATGTACTTAGCCGCATGCTGAACCTGGGCTGGATAGATGAGCAGGAGTACCAGGAAGCCGTATCAAAGTCTGTGGAACTCGAACGTATGCCGGATCCATCCTGGCAAAAAGGGCCCTACTACCTGGAAGAAGTCCGCCGCCGACTGATCCAGATGTTCGGCGAGGAAAAGGTCTATGAGGGCGGGCTGATGGTCCAGACCCCCACCAGCTTCAAGCACCTTGAGGCCGCCCAGAAGGCCCTGCGCCAGGGACTGGAGGACTCTACCAAGAGAAGAGGCTGGAGAGGCCCCCTGGACAATATCGAGCCGGAAATGCAGCAGGGCTTTCTGATGCAGCAGGTTCTGGATCCTGAAGAAATGGAAAAGGGTCAGTGGACTCAAGTCCTGGTAACGGATGTTGAGGCCTCTGGAGCTGATGTACGCTTTGGAGACTTCCATGGCCGCATAGATGTATCCACCATGGAATGGGGCAGAACACCCGATCCCTCAAGAGCTCCGGAAGAGGTACGGGCAATAAGGGACGCCACCCGGATTCTTGAACCGGGGGACATTGTCTGGGCCTCTTTACAGCACAAGCCCGAACCGGATGAACTGATGGATGAAAGCCGCATGGAACCCATTGTATTTGAGATGGCCCTGGAACAGGAGCCCGAGGTACAGGGAGCCATCTATTCATTGGATCCGCGCACCGGAGATGTCATGGCCCTGGCCGGAGGATATGATTTTCACCAGAGCCATTTCAACCGGGCCACCCAGGCCAGAAGGCAGACCGGTTCGGCTTTCAAGCCCATAGTTTACTCCGCAGCCCTGGACAATGGCTATACACCGGCCTCCATTGTCCTGGATGCCCCTTTTGTCTACGATGACCATGAGACCCTGACCAGTTGGAGACCTCGCAATTTCGAAGGCGTATTCCATGGACCGACCCTCATAAGAGACGCCTTGGTCAAATCCAGAAATCTGGTCACCATCCGGGTGGCCCAGAACCTGGGCATTGGTGAACTCATAGACAGGTCCCGCAGCCTGGGCATCCAGGAGGAGTTTCCCAGGGATCTGTCCATAAGCCTCGGCTCAGTACCGGTCACCTTAGAGGATATGTGTCAGGCCTTCAGCGCCTTTGCCCGGGACGGGTCTTACGTGGTTCCCAGGCTGATCAATTCTGTCTCGGACTCCTGGGGCCAGCTCATTTATGAAAACGATACAGAGCCGGTTGAGGCCATCAGCCACGAGAACTCCTACATCATCACCAGCCTGCTGCAGGAAGTGGTTGCAGACGGCACCGGATGGAGGGCCAGGGCCCTGGGCAGGCCCGTGGCCGGCAAAACCGGAACCACAAACCAGCAGAAAGACGCCTGGTACCTGGGATATTCGCCTTATCTTCTCACCGGAGTATACGTTGGATTTGACCAGCCCCGGCCCATGGGGCGTTTTGAGACCGGTGCCAGGGCGGCATCTCCCATCTGGGTAGACTACCGAAAAGAGGTAGAAGAAGAGTACCCTGTCCAGGATTTCCAGCGTCCTCCGGGAATAGTCACGGCCAGGATAGACGCTGAATCCGGACTCCTGGCTCCTTCGGGCATGGACAACACCTATTTCCTGCCTTTCAAGGCTGGAACCGAGCCCACCCGCAAAAGCGCCAGGGCTGAATCCGACCGGGAGGAAGGCTCCGGAAGCAGTGGAGCCACAGAAGAAGACCTGTTAAAACAGATGTATTAATGTGAAAAACCTGTCCGCAGGTATCCTCTCCTCCTTTGCCGGGATCATCAGGGAGGCAACCGTCCTTTTTCTAAGGCTGTTGAAAATAATGGTCCCTGTAATCATCCTGGTAAAGATAATTACCGAACTGGATCTCTTACCCTATCTGGCAGATCTGCTGGAACCGGTCATGCACCTCATGGGCCTGCCGGGCAGTATGGGCCTGGTCTGGGCCACGGCCATTCTCAACAATGTCTACAGCGCCATGATAGTCTTTGTCTCCCTTCCAGGGAGCTTTGAATTGAGCGTGGCCCAGGTGACTATTTTATCCACTGCCGTCTTAATGGCCCACGCCCTGCCCATTGAGCTGCGCATCGCCCAGAAATGCGGTGCCAGGCTGGTTTTCCAGGCCCTTTTCAGAATTATCTGCGCCATCATCCTGGGCATTATTTTAAATCTTGTTTATGAATGGGGGGGTTGGCTGCAGGGACAAAACACCGTAGTCTGGCGTCCAGATCCGCAGCCAGAGGGGCTTATGGGATGGTTTGCGGCCCAGCTGCGCAATCTTGGGGTCATCTACCTGATAATAATGGCCCTTGTAGCTGTAATCCGTTTCCTGGATTACATACAGGTCACCAGAATACTTATCTGGATGCTAAACCCCCTTTTCAGACTGCTTGGAATCGGCAGGGAAGCAGCATCCATCACCATAGTAGGCCTGACCATGGGCCTGGCCTACGGCGGGGCCCTCATCATCAGGGAAGTGCGCACCAGGCGGATTCCGCAAAGGGATGTATTTTTCTCCCTGACCCTTATGGGCATTGCCCACAGTCTCATTGAAGATACCCTGCTCATGCTGTTGCTGGGTGCCGATCTTTCAGGCATACTTCTGGCCAGGTTGGTTTTCTCCCTGGTGTGTGTCTTTTTGCTGTACAAGATCTGGGCGTATCTGCCCGCAAAATATGTTCACCGTTATCTGCATCCCCTGGATGCTTCGGAGGTAAAGACATGAGTCTGAACAAAGAACTGCTGCAAATTCTGGCCTGCCCCAAATGCAAGTCAGACCTGACTCTCACAGGCCAGGAGGAGGGCCTTAAATGCTCTGAGTGTGCCCTGGTCTACCCCATCAGGGAGGAAATACCAGTCATGCTCATTGATGAAGCCATACCAGAACATGACTGGGAAAATGGCGTACGCGCAAAGGACTGATGCATGGGCAAAAATAAGAACAGGCCCCTGCCCCAGGAAATGGCCCTGCCCCCCGGGGGCGCAGACAGCCACGCGCATCTGGACTTTAAAACCCTGGCCGGCAATCTGGACCAGGTCCTGGACAGGGCAAAAAAGTGCGGGATAACTACTCTGGGTCAGGTATTTCTTGGACCCGATGCCTACCTGAAGGGAAGGGAACTCTTCTCATCGCAGCCCGGTATTTTTTACATCCTGGGAGTACATCCCCACGAGGCCTCCACACTGGACACAGAAACATCCGGACGTCTTTACTCCCTTGCCCGTGATGATAAGAGTATAAAGGCCGTGGGCGAGACCGGCCTGGACTTTTTCTACAATAAAAGCAGTCCGCAGGATCAGAGGCAGGCCTTCAGGACCCAGCTGGAGCTGGCCAGGGATCTGGATCTTCCCGCAGTCATCCATTCCAGGGACGCTGCGGAAGAGACCCTTGAGATACTTAAACAAATGGGGTTCAGAGACAGGAAGGTGCTGTGGCACTGCTTCGGCCAGGACCTGGAAACCGCCCGGGAGATCCTGGATCACGGCTGGTTCATTTCCATACCCGGAAGCATCACCTTTGCCAGAAACACCCAGCTAAGAGAGGTGGTCAAAGAAATCCCCGTGGACAGGCTCTTGCTGGAAACCGATTGTCCCTTTATCGCACCTGAGCCCTATCGGGGCAAACAGAACGAGCCCGCCCTGATGGTGTTTACGGCCCTGGAAGCGGCCCGGTCAAAGGATATGGATGCCGGTGAACTGTGGATGACATGCGGGGACAACTGCCGCAGTTTTTTCGGGGTCAAAAGTTAAACCCAATGTAAAGTTCACCAGGGTCCGGGGACTTTGCAAACAGGACGTAAAAACTCACTCCAAGGAAGCGTAAATCAAAACCTATACACGAGTTTTTAAACCAGAATAACTTCTATAACATGCTTTGAATCAAATTCGGTGTTGAACGGTTTTGATTAACGCTTCCTACGTTGTTCAGACAGTTTACGCCCTGTTTGCAAAGCCCTCGGACCCTGGATTGCAGCGGTGCGCTTAGATTGACCAGTTTTATCAGATGATGAATCTTAAAACCCAATTTAAATGACAGAACGACACCCCTTCTTCACATGGCAGGATAACAAACACAGCAGGCAAGGCGGAAAGATCAGGAAGTGCTCCAGTTATCAAGTGTCCTGGGAGTCGCAGGCCAGCTCTCTGGAAGTACTGGCCAGGCGCTGGGCCAGATTGCTTATAATGCGCGCCGACATGCCCGGATAGTCTGCAATCATCTGGTTCAGCCGGTCACCGGGGTATACCTCAAGGACGGATTCGCCTACGGATCTCACTCCGGCGGTCCTGGCCTCTCCCAGGATGGCGGCCATCTCCCCGAAAAAATCCCCCGGCTCTCTTAAAAGAGCCAGCACTTTATCCTGCTTGACCACCTCCAGGCCCTGGTCGGAAGACACTATGCGGTATATCGCATCATCCCGGTCGCCCTCCCGGATCACCCACTCCCCCGGGGCACAGGACTTGATGCCCCCGGGAAAATAATAATCCTGATTTTCCTTGAATGCAGCCTCCATACGCAGCCAGAGCTCTTCAATCTCCCTGATATGCGTATCCAGCACCCGGCGCAGGAGACGCGGTCCGGACATGGCCTGGTCCAGAAATTCCTGGTAGCCATGCCTGGCCACCCTTGCCTCTCCCCTGGTGCGGGCGGTGTAAAGATAACCCTTGTCCGGCCTGAAAAGGGTTTCCGTTCCCAGGACAGTACCGGAACCAAGCTGCATAACCTTTTGTTCACCGCGCAAAAGATCGGCCTGTCCCGAAAGAAGCACATAAAAGCAGTCTGCAGCTTCCCCCTGGACAAAAATATCCGTATCCCCGCCCAGGTTTAGAACACTGGGCTTTTGTGTATTGAAAAATTCCCCGTCCCGCATCACTTAAAGCTTATTTCCTTGATTTCGTCCGCCCTGAAGGAAATACTGCCCCAGTCAGTCTTTCCTTGAAAGGTAGTCTGGGGCTGAATATAAAAATCCATCTCTTCCTGGTTGACCATGGTCACCCTGGCCAGAACCCTGTCATCCTGAACATAGAAACGGGCACTTTCAATCTTGCCGAAATCCACTTCGGCCTCGGCGGAGCCGGTACGGGCCGGAAGATAAGTGGAACCCTGGACAAAAATGCCCTGCACTTCATGGCTTTTGTCCGAACGATCTTTAATCTCAGCCCTGAAAAACCGGTCCTTTTCTGCAGCAGGCCCGAAAGTGCCGCTGGTACCCCCCATACCGAGACAGAAAAAGGCCAGCATGAACAAGGTAAGCATGGCCCGGCCTGCATTTTTTCCACCGGCCCAGTGTCTGGAGCCTGCAGTAAACCTGTTGTGCTCAAAAATTCTTTTCATTTTTCAATGCACCTCTGTAGACTACTTTCAAATTGATCTCCCGGCCGGCAGCAGCCAGAAAATTATCCAGGTCATCCTCCGAGCCAGGGGCGTATACCAGTTGCACTACCGCCCTGTATTTGTCCACAACGCTCATATAAGCCAGATTGTCCATGGACTCAAGCAAAAACTTGAAAAGGGCTATGTCTTTGCGCTCAAGCTCCACGTACACCCGTCTGGAAAAAAGAGGTGCAAAGCTCAAAGGATCTCCACCCCGCTTCTGGTAACCAGGACCATGTATTCCCAGCGAACTCCACCCCAGCCTGCATAATAAAGTCCCGGCTCCACTGTGACCACCATGCCGGGTACAAACTCCCCTTTTGCATTGGGGCCGAGGCTTGGGGCCTCATGGGTCTCCAGACCGATGCCATGCCCCAGAGAATGGGTGAAATGCCTGTCCACTCCGTGTTCAGCAAAAAAAGAGCTTACTATCTGGTAGGCCTCGCTGATGGACCTGCCCGGAGCCATCCACTCTATCACCAGGTCCTGGGCCTTGCGCACCAGGTCCCTGGTCTGCCTGAAAAAAACATCCTCTTTGGAACCTATCCAGAATGTACGGGACTGGTCCGAACAGTAGTCCTGATACCTGCCCCCCATATCCACCAGCAGGGGCATTCCATCCCTTAGCTCCCTGTCGCCGGGAGAGGCGTGCGGCAGAGCGGAGCGCTCGCCTGCGGCCACTATGGTGGAAAAGCTCATTTCGCTGGCACCTTCCTCCTTGAACATTTTTTCCGCTTCCCAGGCAATGTCCTTTTCCCGCAGACCGGGACGAAGTATCTGCTCCAGGCGGGTAAAGACCTTGTGATTGAGGGCGCAGGACTTTTTAACCAGATCCATCTCACGTTTATCCTTGACAAAGCGCAGGTCCTCCACCAGCCCTTTGAGCGGCACCATCTCAAATTCCTGACTGAGTGCTGCATAAAACTCGTAATTCATCCACTGCGGTTCAAAGCCCAGTCTGTATATGCCCGTCTTGTTCAGATAGCTCTTTATCTGCTTGTACTTGTCCCTGGTGTAAACAAATATGTCCTCTTCAGGAAAATAAGCCTTGCCCTCTTCCAGGTATCTGGGATCTGTGAGCAGGTAGTCCTTTTCCCGGGTAACCAGAAGACACCCTGCACTTTCATTACACTGGGGATCATGCAGTTCAAAACCGCTTAGATAGTAGCGGTTGGCCGGGCTGGTGATAAGATGTGCATGGACATCCTTTTCCGCCAGGTTCTTTTTCAGTTTTTTCCTGCGCACAGCGCGGGTTTCTTGCATAGTATCTCCATTTCATAAGGAATAAATCAACAATAAGCCGCCTCCCTGACCTCCAGAAGTCAGATGTCAGAGGCCAGAGGTCAGAAGTCTCATCTTATATCCCAAGGGATCTGAGAAACCCCGGATTTTCGTCCCATCCAGGCCTGACCTTTACATGTGTTTCCAGGTACACCCTTTTCCCGCTCAAAGCTTCTGCTTCCAGCCTGGCCTGCATGCCCACCTTTTTGAGTACCTCTCCACCCCTGCCTATGACCATTGACTTGTGGGCATCCCGCAGGACATATATTACGGCACTGATATGCAAAAGGTCTTCCTGTTCTTTCCAGTATTCTATTTCCACGGCCAGACCGTAAGGCACTTCCTGGCGCATGGCCAGAAACAGCTTCTCCCGGATTATTTCCGCCACCATAAACCGCATGGGCAGGGTGGACAGCTGGTCCTCCGGGTACAGGGCCGGACCGGGGTGCATATGCTCCAGGATCCTTTCCAGGAGTATCTCTGTTCCCTCCCCGGTGGATGCAGATACCGGCAGGATCTCCCTTTCCGGAAACATTCGGCTCAGCTCCTGCCATACCGGCAAAACTTTCTTTTTGTCCCTTACCTTGTCTATCTTATTGGACACTACAACCACCCCGGAGAGCCCTGAGACTCTTTTTTTGAAGGGCTGAAAGTCCTTTTTCAGAAAATGGGGTTTTCTTACGTAAAGCTCTGTATCCACCACCAGTAGAACTACGTCTGTGGAATTAAGCCCTTCCATGGCAGAGCGGTTCAAAAGCTCGCCCAGTTTGCCCCTTGCCTTGTTTACCCCAGGTGTATCCATAAATACCACCTGGTACCTGTCTGTACTCAATATTCCGCTGATGCGGTTCCTGGTGGTCTGGGCCTTGGGAGTGACAATGGCCACCTTCTCCCCCACCAGGGTGTTCATCAGGGTGGATTTTCCGGCATTGGGCGGCCCCACCAGGGCAGCAGTTCCGAAAAGATGTGTGTCCTTGTTTTCCGTCATTTCACATTGCCTGTGTTTCCCTGTTTGTAACTAATCATGTGACTATTCAGAATGCCTTGTGTCTACTTCTTATTCTGGCAAATGTCGCACGGGGGCTGTCTACTCCTACCAAATCTGCCTTTGTTTAGTCGGGATTCTCTACCCTCCGTCATCCATCTTCTGCAAGGCCCAGAAAAAGCGCCTTTTGCCCTGGACCTGATAACAAAACTGCTCTTTCAGAACAAAACCCTGCAGATCCTTGCCCTCGGCCTCCTGACTGCTCAGCACAATCAGACTTCCCCTGACATCGAGCATGGAGACTGTCAGTGCAAGAAGCTTTTTCCAGGGCATAAAGGCCCGGCTTACAATCAGGTCTGCAGGCAGAATATCCCGGGGCAGATCCTCGACCCTGCCATTAATCACGTATGTATTTTGAATACCCATGGCAGCAATGGCCTGGCGCATAAAAGCGCATCTTTTAAACCGGCTTTCCACGAGGTAGTAATTGCCCTTATCCCAGAGCAGACGCAGGGGGAGCCCCGGCAGTCCAGCCCCGGCACCCAGGTCCAGGCTGCGGATATCTTCCTGATGCACCATCTGCGATAAAAAACCTGAAAGGTACAGACTGTCCACCACCAGGCTGTGCAGGATCTCCCTCCAGTGGGACGGCCCAACCAGGTTTACACTCCTGTTCCATTTTTCCAGGATGCTCAGATATGCCTGTAGACCCTGCACCTGCTGCGGGTTCAAATCAAAACCCAGAGTTGCTGTTTCCTCCCTTAACTCCTCAAACTGCATGCAAAAAACCCGTGTTTAACCCCTCGACTTTTAAACCCAAAAAAAGTAAGTGTTGAGGTTTGCTGAATTTTGGAGGTCAAAAATGACAAAGCAGCTTACTGGGGTGCTCTTCCCCGGTCAAGGCTCCCAGGAGGCCAACATGGGCCGGGACCTGGCCGAAAGCGACACCGCCGCCATGGAAATATGGAAAATGGCCGAACAGGCTTGTGGCCATCCCCTGCGCGAAATTTTCTGGGATCAGGGCTGCGGGGAGATGGACGCAACCCGCTATGTACAGCCGGCTCTTACCGCAGTCAACCTGACCCTGTGGATGCGCCTTGAATCGAGGCTGGATGTTTCCTGCAGCGCCGGACACAGCCTGGGCGAATTTTGTGCTCTTTGCGCCGCACAGGTACTGGAACCACGGTCAGTTCTGGAACTCACCTCTCTCAGGGGCAGGCTCATGGACGAGGCCGACCCCCATTCCCGGGGAGGTATGGCAGCCATACTAAAGTTGAAAAAGGACCAGGTGGAAGATATGGTCAGCCGGGTGGCCACTGATACAGACAAGGAGATTCTGGTGGCCAATTACAATACACCCACCCAGACTGTGGTTTCCGGGGACAAAGAGGCCCTGCAGCGCCTGGAAAGCCTGGTTCAGGAAGCAAAGGGCCGGCTTTTTCACCTGCCAGTAAGCGGGGCGTTTCACAGCCCCATGATGCAGGAGGCTGCCGAAGAACTTTCAGACGTCATGCGCAAGCTGGACTGGAAAACGCCGGCCTTTCCAGTATTTTTCAATGCCACAGCCGATATGGAACAGGACCCGGAAAAAATCAGGAGGATTATGTCCACCCAGATGACTTCCCCGGTATACTTTGCCCAGCTTATAGAAAACATGCATGAACATGGCGCAAAACAGTTCGTGGAACTGGGACCCAAGGGCGTCCTGACCAGAATGATCCCCCAGATCCTGGGCCGTGATGCAGGTATTGAGGCCAGAAACCTGTCCTGTCTCAAAGACATTGAGCCTGAGAACTAAAAGATTGAGAACCAAAAGAAGAAAATAGATGTTTGCCAGAGAATATGTCGAAAAACACCTGCGGGAAGTGGTCCATGAGCTGGGCCTGAAGTGGCCGGACAAGGCCTCTATAGAAACTCCCCGGGAAAAGAGTTTCGGAGACCTGGCCTGCAACCTGGCCATGCTCCTGGCCGGACAGGCCGGGGAAAAACCCAGGGACCTGGCTGCAAGGTTCAAAGACATGATGCTGGGCCGGGCTGAAAAGCTGCAAAGTATAGAAATCGCCGGGCCAGGTTTTTTGAACTTCACTTTCAGGCCCTCGTTCTGGCAGTCAATCATCCCCGTCATCCAGAAGGAACAGGAAGGATTCGGATCTTCTGATCTGGGACGCAAACACAAAATACAGGTTGAGTACGTCTCAGCCAATCCCACAGGACCTCTGCATATCGGGCACGGTCGCGGCGCGGCCCTGGGGGATTCCCTGGCCAGGATCCTGCGCTTTGCAGGTTTTGAAGCAAGCACTGAATATTACCTCAATGATGCCGGCAGGCAGATGTATGTCCTGGGGGATTCGGTTCTAATCAGGTACGAGCAGCTCTGCGGGCTGGAGGCGGAGCTTTCCCCTGATCATTATCAGGGCGAATACCTGCAGGATGACGCCCGGGCACTTTATCAAGAACACGGCCGGGACCTTTTAAAGCAGGACCGGGAAAGCGCCATTGCCCTGTGCCGGGAAAAGGCTGTCCAGAGCATTCTGGCCGGCATCAAAGAAGACCTGGAGCATTTCGGTGTCGAGCATCAGGTATGGTTTTCAGAACAGGGTCTGTTTGACCGGGGCGAGGTCCAGAAGACCCTGGAGTGGCTGCAGGAAAAAGATATGGCCTACATCCATGACGGGGCCCTGTGGTTCAGGTCCACCTCCTTCGGGGACGACAAGGACCGGGTACTGCAAAAGTCCGACGGGGCTCTGACTTATTTTGCTTCGGACATTGCTTATCACCACAACAAGTTCAACCGCGGCTTTGAAACAGTTGTGGATATATGGGGGGCCGATCATCACGGCTACGCACCCAGGATGCAGGCTGCTGTCCAGGCCCTGGGCAGGCCCGCCGGGAGCCTGCGGGTCATCCTGGTTCAGCTGGTCAATCTTTTGCGGGCCGGTCAGCAGGTGAGCATGTCCACCCGCTCCGGAGAGTTCGTCACCCTGCGCCAGGTCATGGAAGAAGTGGGTGTGGACGCCTGCAGGTTTATATTCCTTAGCCGCAAAAGTGACAGTCACCTGGATTTTGACCTTGAAGAGGTCAAGAAAAAGAGCATGGACAACCCGGTCTTTTATGTCCAGTACGCCCATGCCAGGATATGCTCGGTCTTTGCAAAGGCCGCTGAAAGAGGGATAGACACAGGCCCTGAGCCTCAAAGCCTTTTGCACCTTCTGGAATCCCAGGAAGACCTGGATCTTCTGAAACAGCTGGAAATGTTTCCGGATATGGTCCAGGCTGCGGCCAGAAACTTAAGCCCGCACCACATCAGTTTCTACCTGCGCGAACTGGCCGGACTGCTGCATCGCTACTACACAGTACATTCAGTGCTAAACGCTGATAGCCGGGAACTCATCCACGCACGCATGCTGCTTTTACAGGCCACGGCCAGGGTACTTTTCAACGGGCTGAAGCTCCTGGGAGTCCATGCCCCGGAAAAGATGTAACAATGGCTGCCAGAAACACCAAGAACAAAAAAAAGCAGGAGTCCAGGCTGAGCCTGCAGCTGACCCCGGGCAGGACGCTTACTCTGGGCGGATTTGCCCTGCTGGCCATTGTCTGGGCTTTTATCCTGGGTGTTTTCGTAGGGCGCGGCTACAATCCCGAAGACGTAATGCCGGATATCTCCAGGATCATGCCCCAGGAAGAGAAAAAACAGGAAGAGGCCAGGATTCTACGTCCTGAAGAACTGGAGTTTCACGAACGCCTGCGCTCAGAGCCTGCCAGAGATCCATCCCCGCAGGAACAGCCCCTGGAAACCGCTGCCCTGCCGCCTGAACCGGAACCGGCACCGGAACCAGAAACAGAGGCAGAAGCCGAGTCTTTCGTATACACCTTTCAGGTGGGCTCCTTTCAGAGTATGGAACGTGCCGGGGGACTGCAGCAGCGCCTTTATCAGGAAGGGTTTTCCGCCTCCATCAACAGAACCTTTTCAGGAGAAGAACCCTGGTACAGGGTCATTATCGAGGTGGAAACCACCCCCTCGAACATTGACAGCTTCAAACAGAAGCTCGGCGAACAGGGCATTGACCAGCCCCTGCTGCGAAATAAAAGGCCGTCCTGAGCTTAAGCCATGCCCACATCAAAAACTCCACACCTGGTCTACGCTGATGCCAGGGGACAGATATACGATGAACCGGGGCTTCTCATGCTTGTACGCCGGGGCAGAGAGCTCGCACTGCCCCGGCCCGACGAGATGATGCCCCTGCCGGAGTCAAGCGATCTTTTTTTGCTTCCCGGCAGAAAGGCCCTGGGCCTGGACCCGGAAACCGGGAACGTGGAGGTAATGGAAGGGCTGGCCCTGGCCGGATTCGCCAGTCCCGGGCACACCCTTTGTGCCACGGCCGCTTATGCAAAGGAAGACAGTGCTCCCAGGCTGCCTCTTTACGCTTACGGTGCGGTGGGATATTTCCGGGACAGATTCTGGATATCCGCCATGCAGGTGGACAAGGACCAGAGGCAGAACTTCTGCGACATCCCCCAGGACAAAATCACCCGCGGGGCAAGGGAATTGCTTCGCAAATACCCGGAAAACAGGCTCATCAGCCACCTGGCCGGATGTGCCCTGAACTACTGCTGCCCAGCCGCCAGGAATCTGGCCCTGGGACGCTTTGAAGCACCGCTGCCCACAGCCCGTGAGTGCAACGCCGCCTGCATTGGATGCATTTCATATCAGCCAGACGATTCCGGCATGCAGGCCACACAGGCCCGCATTGACTTCACTCCCTCTCCCGGGGAGATAATAGAAGTCATGCTGGAACACTGCAGAAAGGAAAAGCGACCCATCCTGTCCTTCGGCCAGGGCTGCGAAGGCGAGCCCCTGACCCGGGCCAGAACAATTATCCAGGCTTTGCAGAAGGCCAGACAGGAAATTCCGGCTGCAACCATAAACATCAATACCAACGCTTCCCTGCCGGAATTTATCCCCCCTCTGGCCCGGGCCGGTATGGATTCCATGCGGGTCAGCCTCAACAGCGCAGAACCGGAATTCTACCATATGTACTACCGCCCCAGGGGATACGGGTTTGAAGACGTAATCCGGAGCATATCCCTGGCCAGGGAGCACAATATGTTCATCTCCCTTAACCTTCTTTTTTTTCCAGGGGTTACAGATACGGAAGACCAACTGGAAAGGCTTACCAGTCTTGTCCAGGAGTACAGAATAGATTTCATCCAGATGCGCAACATGAACCTGGATCCGGATATATATCTGGAACTGGCCGGGGACAGGGCC
>NZ_QYZY01000140.1:0-2634 GCF_003838035.1 Desulfonatronospira sp. MSAO_Bac3
CCGGGGGTGGTTCGAATCTAAATGACCATTTCCCTTCAGTGACTCTCAGGTCATGTCCCGGGCGAGCCCCGGTGAGGGCTTACAGGATATTATCTGCAATATACTGTCCATCCAGGGGCAGACCGTCGTAACGCAACACATAGGCCATATTAGCCGGCTGGACCATGCTGCTCACCAGCTGGGCGAACTGTGCCGTGGCATTGGATTCAACAAATACAACCCGTTGCGCCCGCTGCAGGTAATCCCTGAAATGCTCCGCATCCAGAGGCCACACCTGGGAAAAGTGCAGCACAGCAGTATTTTCAGACCCCATGATTTCCCTGGCCTCCAGGGCCGGTCCCCGGGTGGAGCCCCAGCAGACCAGCAGGTCTTTTGGGTTTTGCGGGCCTGTATATGCCGGAAGGATTACTTCCTGCTTGAGGATATCTCCCTTTTTCAGCCTTTTGTCCACCATTTTTTTACGTACCTGCAGATCCTCGGTAATGTGTCCGTCCGGGGTATGCTCGTCGCTGTCCAGGACCACTAAGCAGCGGGACATGGCAGGTATAATGCGCGGCGATACTCCACTTGGGGTAAAGGCGTACCTTTCATATTCTTCCTGTACTTCCCCGCAGACTTCCGGGGAGGCAACCGGTTCCAGGATTTCCGGATCAGGCAGGTGAACGTTACGGTAGGAGTCGGCCAGATACTGATCCGTGAGGATAAAAACCGGCCCCTGGCTTTTCTCGGCCAGGTCAAAGGCCCTGCGGGCCAGGACAAAGCATTGCCCGGGGTCTGCAGGAGCCAGCACAGCCCTTGGAAACTCCCCGTGCCCGGAGTAGAGCACTAAGTTGAGATCTCCCTGCTCGGTACGGGTGGGAAGCCCCGTAGCCGGGCCAGGGCGCTGCCCTACCACTATGACAACAGGAGTCTCGGTCATGCCGGACAGGCTCACACCCTCGCACATAAGAGCAAAGCCTCCTCCGGAGGTGGCCACCATGGACCTGGCCCCGGCATAGGAGGCCCCCAGGGCCATGTTTATGGCTGCAATCTCATCCTCTGCCTGTTCCACAACCATACCGAAATCCCGGGCGTAAGAATTCAAGGTCATGGGAATACCGGTGGAAGGGGTCATGGGATAATACGAGCAGAAATTTGCTCCCGCGCACAGGGCCCCCAGGGCAAGAGCCTGGTTGCCTGCAAGCATCAGACCGGCACTGCCTTTGGGCTCATCTAAGTTGAAACCGGCAACACCGCTCTTGGATGCAAATGCATAGGCCTTGTCCAGAACCTCCAGATTTTTGTCCACTGCTTCCGGCTTTTTTTGCTCGAAAGCAGAACGGATGCATCCGGCCGGCATCTCCCGGTCCAGGCCCAGGATATAACTTAGAACGCCCAGGCCCACCACATTTTCGTACAATGCGGACCCGGCCAGGTCTGCAAAAGGGATGTCTACTGCCTCTAAATCTGAAGCCTGGGCGTTTTTGTCCTTCAGGGCCACCGCGCCTGGAGTCAGCTCCTCCCGGTGCAGCTCAAGGGTTTCAGAGTTCAGGGCCACCAGGATATCTATTCCTTGAGCCGGGCCATGCACATTTTCAATCCCGGCCCGTACAGCATAGGTATTGTGCCCGCCCCTGATTCTCGACATGTAGCTCTGGGTGACATGTACCTGGTAGCCTGAACGGATAAGGGCCCTGGTCAGCAGTTCTCCAACAGTGACCAGGCCCTGCCCCGCCTCTCCGCCGATTAGTATGTTCAACTCCCGGCGCATAATAAACCTATGCCCCGTCCAGTCCGGACCTGGCTTTACCCAGGGCCCAGCCTTCCGGGTCTTCGTAATAGTACTGCATATCGCTTAAAAGCACGTAATGCCCCTTTTCCTCCTGAATCATGCGCTTTAAGAAATCGCGCTCCAGGTCCTCGGAGGCTTTTTCCAGGGCCTCTTCGTAAAACTTGACCAGGGCCAATTCAAAATCAATGCCGGCATTGAGGGCCTTGGCAGTAGAATCGCACGGCTTTTCGGATTTGACCTTTTCCGCAAGCTCTTTAAAGGCCTGTCCAGCATCGCTTCCCATATCATCCATGCAACAGGCCTGCTCCAGTCCGGAATCCTGGTCAAGGGCCTTTTCGATCTCCCGGATTCTTTGTATGTGCTGGATCTCGTCATCGCGAAGCATGGAGAAAATCTTCTGCCCCATCTGTGTTGTACATTCTTTGGCTGCCTGCTCATAAAAGGCCTTGCCCTTTTCTTCCATTTCCACAGCCTTGCAGACCCAGTTCTTAAAATTTTCCCTGCTCATGAAAAAGCTCCTTATTTTTCTGGTTGATGAAACAATTATTCCAATTTCTTTTTATGACTTTAGATTTCAGTTGTAAAGATAATAATCATTACTTCTTTGAAAGATGGGGGCTATCTTGCCCTCTTTATGAATTCATCCTCCCAATCCCCAATACCTTAATCCCTTAATTCCCCAATCCCCCAACGCCTACTGATCTCTGATTCAGTGGCTTACTCCTGAAACCCTGTCTTAAAAAAACAAGAAACTTAGACAGGATTAACAGGATTGACAGGATAAGCAATCAGCGGCCGGAAGCCGCAGATTGCATTAGCCATCCAGCACTCACTTTCTTCTGGCATTCATGAGTGCCGGAAAA
>NZ_QYZY01000141.1:0-4825 GCF_003838035.1 Desulfonatronospira sp. MSAO_Bac3
CAAGCGCAAAATTCCGTGATCCTGCACAGACCTACACAGCGAGGGACAGTCCCCAGGCCTTGTGCCAGTTATCAACATCGAGGACCCCCTGAATGGTTACATTATCTTTATCTATTTTGAATGTATGCAGTAATAACGGCTTTAATATCCGGATTTCCCTGCCTTAACTTTCATCTTCGTAACCAGAATGTTGCTGTCACATAAGTTATTCATACCTACAGCACGGTCTACTCCCCTCCTTGGTTAAGGAGGGGCCGGGGGTGGTTCGGTATGAGGCATTATTAACTCTCAAGCTCATCTAATTCCTCAATACTTGATTTTTCAATCCATTTCCGTAATTCATTTATCTTACGTGACACTCCCCGCAGGCAACGGGACCTGCCTTTTCATCCTGGTGGCAGGACTTGCACTGGATGTGGTAGGCCTGCATAAGTGGAGTGGTATCCGGATCATCGGTTTCTACCGGATGGCAGTCAGAGCAGGGAATACCTACACTGTCATCAGTGTGCTCCTGGTCGGGGCCGTCGAAATGATGGCAATGGTAGCAATCCTTGAGCTCGTCCAGGTCGTATTCCTGGGCATAGACATCAGTATGTTCGTCATGGGGAAATACTGAAGCCGGTCTTTCTTTCGTGGGGAACGCATCCTCGTAGATATGGGTCATGCCTGTGTAAGAATACAAAGCCGGCGCAAGGAAAAAGACCGCAACAGCGATGGTTCCCAACAGGTAGATTATTTTTTTTGACATGGTTTTCTCCTTTGTCTGCCTTTACTCTACAGCACCGGGCTTCTGCATATGTTCAAATATAATATCGCCAAGAAACATGAGCTTCATATCCAGCTTGTAATGGTGGATAATATCCTCAAGCCCGCCGTGACAGTTGTGGCAGGGGGCGATGACTATCTTGGCCCCGGTGGCTTTGAGCTGCTCGGCCTTGATGCTGTTGCCGTGCACCCTGGTCATCTTGTGCGGGGGACCGCAGTTGATGACTCCGCCTCCGGCGCAGCAGCAGTAGTTGTGCTCCCGGTTGGGATGCATCTCCACCATGTTGGGGCAGAATGCCCGGGCTACTTCCCGGCCCATTTCGTGCAGGCCCATTCCGCGGACCGTGTTGCAGGGATCATGAAAGGTGCAGAGTTCCTTTATCTTTGAGCCCACCTTTATCTTACCGGCCCGCAGCAGCTCACAGTAGAACTGGATGGCGTGGATGATGGGGATGGGCATTTCCTTGTACCCCAGCCAGCGGTTGCCCATGTCGTATACAGAGCGGTAAGCGTGTCCGCACTCGCCCATGACTATCTTTTTCACCCGCAGACGCCTGGCTGTATCAAAATGCTTTCTTTTGAGCCGGCCCATCATTTCCGCGTCACCACTGAACATGGCCATGTCGCTGTTGTCCCATCCAGGAGAGGCGGGCATGGTCCAGTCTGATCCGGCCTCATGGAATATGGCTGCCGCCTGATAGATCAGCTGGGCCCTGAACTTGGGCTCCGGGGCAATGACCGAATACATTATGTCCGCGCCTTCCTTGTCCAGAGGGATGCGCAGTCCGGGGAACTCGTCCCTGGCTTCTTCCTCCTGCCACTGCAGGGTATCCATCCACTCGTCATCCTTGACCCACATCTGGTTGAAAGTGGCGGAGTGACTGTGACTGGTGTCCTGCAGGTACTGCGGGGTTACGCCCAGCAAGTGGCAGATGCGGCGGACAATGGTCATGAGGTAGGCAGTGTCGATTCCAAAGGGGCAGAAATGCACACAGCGCTTGCACAGGTTGCACTCGGTGTAGGCGATCTGGGCGGCGTCCCTGATAAATTCCTTGGACACTTTTCCTTTACAGCGGATCATCTCCCACAGGGTGTTCTTGACCTTGCCCACCGGTGCATACCGGGGATTACGGTCGTAGGACATGAAGTAGTGGCAGGCCTCGGAACAAAGGGCGCAATGCACGCAGGTGTCCACAAAGGTCTTGAGACGGGCGCTGTTTTCCTGGTTGATTACTCTTAATATGGTGGCCTCTATGCGATCGGGAGTAAGCTTTTCAATGCTCTGGTCCAGTCCCGGATCTGCAATTCTTTTGGCCGTTGCAGCTTCACTCATGGTTTCTACTCCTGTATCAGGTTTATTTTACCAGTCCTTGACGTTGCGCACACCCTGGAATTCGGAACCCACATAAGCCCTGGCCATGGGGAACAGCAGCAGGTGGCTGAGCCAGGTAAAGGGGATGGCTATGAGCATTAGATGTCCGGACAGGATATGCAGGATGATCATGGTCTGATAATCAAAAATCTGGTAATAGGCCAGGATCCCGGTAAGATATGGCAGGGCCACTACCACGAGAATCAGAAAATCCTGGGGCCTGGTGACGTATCTGGCCTCAGGCAGCTTGATGCGCCGGGCCGCAAAAAACACCAGTCCTCCCAAGACGATAAAAGACATAATTATGGCCGCTGTTTCCGGCAGGGTCCACCAGCTGAATCCCCAGGCCTCTTCCCACTTGATTACGTGGGCCAGGGCGAAGATGGGCACCAGTATAAGGCAGATGTGAAAAGCAAAGGTAACCACGGTCATGACCGGGTTTCTACGCATATTCATGGTGGCAAAGGGTATGAGCCAGACAAAAATGGAGCGCAGGGCGTATTTTAGCTGTAAGTAGTTGAATACCCAGGGATCCCGCTTTTTGGCCATGTTCGTCAGGTAAATGAACTTGCCGATCAGACCGAAAACTAAAATGAGCAGCGAGACCCATACCATTGGACCGACTAAAAAACTGTATAAGCTATGCATGGGTTTCCTCTCTTAAAATTCGTTCACTTTGGCAACGATTCGTTTAAATTTACCCCCCTGGACACCACGGATAAGTACCTTCTGGCTGTCCGGGCTGAAAACAGGTTCCCAGCAATGGGTAAAGTCCTCTTTGTAATGCTTTCCGTCTATGGCCACGGTGAGTTTCTTCCCGGGCTTTTCCACTTTGGTTGCGATGTGCTTGGAATCCGGACTGAAAACCGGGGTCCAGACCATGTCGTACCACTGGGGCCACAGGGCATCGTCAGCCATGATGGTCCACTTGTCCTTTTCCTTGGCTGCTGCGGCTGCTCTCTGGCCGTCGGGGCTTACTGTCAGGTCCGTGAGCATGGTGTTTACCAGCACATTCCAGGTATTGTTGTTGTGTACAACCGTCCAGCGTCCGTACTGGGGAGCACAGATGGCGTACAGATTATTGCCGTCCGGGGAGAACTTCTGTTCCCAGAGCTGAAAATACACAGGGTCCCAGATGACCTGTTCGTTTTCAGCCATACCCCATTTGCCGGCCATACGCACCGGTGCCACCACTGTACCTGTTTTGGGGTTGAAGCAGGGATCCCAGACCATGGCGAAGTTTTTGCTCCATGGAGTGCCGTCAACGATAATAGTGTAATCGTAAAGACTGGAGCGCATCTGGGCGGCAACCCTGCTGCCGTCCGGGCTGAAGGTCGGGGTCCAGGCGTTGACCACCTTGATGTCCCATGCCTGTCCATCCACGGCCACGCTGTAGCAGCCCTGCTGGAAGGTGAAAATGTCCGCCGCATCCATGCTCTGCACCTGCACCACGGCTGCGGTTCTCTTACCGTCTGCGCTCAGGGTGAACTCACTGGCTGTTTCATAAAGCTCGCCCACCTGCTCGCCGTTTATGGCCATGCCGTAAGTGCCGTCCTGCTGAATGGCTGCGGCAATGACGTCACCCTTTTCACTGAACATGGTGTTCCAGATGTAGCCGTAGGTTTCAGGCCAGGGTTCACCGTCCACTGCCAGGGTCCACTCCATGTCCGTGGAAGCCACGCAGGTAAGCCTGCCGTCGGGGCTGAAACGGGGATACCAGGCATTGTCAAATGTCTGCCCCCAGGCTTTTGCGTTGACGCATACGTCAAAGCCTTCTTCCGTCTTGGCCAGGACAGCGACCTTTTCGCCGTCCGGGCTGGCGTAAGGCTCTGTCAGCCATTCCGTCTCGGCGTCGCAGTCATTTATTTTTGAAATGACCTTGACCCCCTTTTCCCAATCCCAATTTGAAGTATCCATCATTTTCCTGCCTATGCTTAAAGGTTTAAGGTTTTCAGGCATAGTTTAGCGATGCTCTTGGTTTGAGGTTGCCGTCATTGTTAGAACATTTTTTGCTGAAAGACCTGACGCTGTGTAACCTATCCTCCTCCTTTGGTTTAAAATTTTTAGACAAATGAAGTCAGTACTATAAATACAACTCACCATGTATCCATGGTGAAAATTTTTCAAGTCTGGAACCTTAGTCCGTGAAAAAACTCGTGGGAGCGGTGTTAAATCGTTCACGCCCGGAAAATGTAAACAAGCTCGAAAATTATGTTTTTCACAATGTCCTATAGTCCAAAATATATCCCCTTGTAAAGTCTTGTTTGCCTGCTGAAACGTACTTTTTGCAAGATGCTTGTTTGCATACCAATTTAGTTGGTCTTTATAAATAACTTGCAAAGCATACCGGGTTGGTAGGTTTTGCAGGTGTCAAGTTTAGTGTAAATGCAGGGTGAACTGGGGAAGGAAAACAAGCATGTGCTATGTTATTTAAGTGCAAAGACAGGTTACAGATAAGATCTTAGTGCAGTAAGTAGAAATAATCTCTACAAAAGTATTGACTTCTCGTTTTGTGCAGACGCCGATGGCATTGAGTCGGGTTTTCGATCCAGGACTCACTTTTGACAATGTATCTGTTTAGCGCTTTTAAGGAAAGCAGGGGACAGGCACTCCGGGACCCACTTGAGCATCATTTTGTGCTTAAAACATCTCATTTTTTGGGACAAGTGGGTCCCGGAAGAGCCAGTC
>NZ_QYZY01000142.1:0-8892 GCF_003838035.1 Desulfonatronospira sp. MSAO_Bac3
ACAACCATCTGCACCAGCTCGGAACGCTCGGTATGAGCTATCAAGAGTTCTCTTTGCTTTAACTCCAGCTCTCTCACAAGGGCCTTGTAACGCTCTTTTTCCTCGCGAATTTTGTCCATGAGGCAGGAATTTTCTACCAGCGGGGAAATCCAGGAAGCGTATTCCTGGACCATCTGAAAGTCCTGGGAGGTGAATGGGGAATCATTGTCCCGGTCGGAACAGTTGATTACACCGATGGTATTGTTTTGTGACCCCTGAAGAGGGACGCAGAGAAGAGAAGTGGTTCTGTAGGACGAGGACCTGCCGTTTCTAGGCTTGAACATATCGCTTTTGCTTATGTCTTCAATCATCAACGGCACGGAATTGTAAAAAACATACCCGGAAATTGAGCCGGGATTAATATCCTGGACAATGCCAATTATATTGTGATTGGTGCTGGCTTCCACCCGCAGACTTTCCTGTTCTGAACTTTTAAGCATGATGGATCCTTTGCTGGCCTTGATTCTCTTGAGAATAAAATCAAGACTCTTGTCCAGCCTCTCATTCAGAGGGACAGTAATGTCAGTAAGAAGCCGCACGGCACTTCTGATTGCTGCAGCTTCAATATCTTCTTGCGGGGACCCTCTACAGTTATTCATAGTTCCAGCTCACCCTGATTTTTAGATTCTGGACTGTTCTTCTGACGGGATTTACTGATTAAACAAGAGGTTAGGATCTGTCACGATATAAGTGTTATATTCAGACATTTCCAGGCAGTTCTTAGCACTACAGCGAAACTTATTTATTGACCTCCGGGGACTGTCCCGCACCTACTTGGGAATAATTTCATGAAATTGCTGGAACTTGCTGAGAAATCAAGTAGGTGCGGGACTGTCCCCAGTTTAGACAGGTTGAAAAATTTTATAAGTTTCGCTGTAGTGTTAGCGAAATATTTCTTATGGATTATTGCCTTGGAAGCTGACCCTGATCATTTGCTGGCATCTTCAATGGTGCTGGCTCCCAGTCCGCAAGGGTGACACGCTATTAACCCATTCGAGTTAATTATAAGTTTGACTTCTATTTAAATGTAACCTAGGATTTATTTTAGATCAAACCATTTTTTCAAAAAACCCTTCAATGTAGGTTTGCACCAAAATAAAACTTCGTATTCCCCAGATACATATTGAAAAAATGCAAGCAGCAGGGCGTATTCGAGAAGATTTAAACACAGCAAGGCAAAGAAATAAAGAAAAGGAAATCTCATGGTAGACAGCATTTCCGGCATGGGAGCCTTTCAGAGCTTCGGCTTGCGCCAGCAGGTAAGCGCCCACAACGTGGCCAACGTAAACACCAGGGGTTTTGAGCCAGACCGGGTTATCCTGGAGGAAGCCCCGGAGAAGCAGGGTGTCAGGCCCCAGAGCGTGGAAAAGGTCCGGGATCAGGCCCTGGAGCATGCCCGGGAGATGCAGGAAGATGAAGCAGCCAGGGTTCAGGAACAGGCTTTAAGGCCCAGCAACACCGATCTTATTTCCGAGCTGGTCGTGATGCAGCAAAACGAAGCAGCTTACGCCGCCAGCGCCGCCGCCACACGCACCCAGAGCGATATGCTGGGCCATGTAATGGACATGAAGGCTTAGCAGGCTTTCAGGTCTTGCGGTATTTATCAGGACAGACCCAGCCCTTTTCTTTTGCTGGTGATGCGCTCATCAATCATTTCAGCAGCCTTGAAAGGATCCGGCTCAATGCCGAAGCTTGCTCCCACCAGGCTCTCCAGGCCGGACAGGGCAAGGTTGGTCACTGTTTCAGAACCGGTGATATTTGGCGGATGCCCCAGATGGGTAAAGATGCCTGAGGCTACGCAATAAGTCCCTATGGCTGCCGCCTTTTCCGAGTACCATTCCGGCGAGGAACCAGCCAGGGGCAGATCAGAGATGTCCACTCCCAGCTCATTGGCCAGGATTCCGGCGAGCTGAAGTATCCGTGCGTTGTCCACGCAGCTGCCCATATGCAGTACAGGCGGCACTCCCAAAGCCTTGCATATTTCATGCAGGCCGGCCCCGGCCTCATCTGCAGCCTCAGGCATCAGCAGCCCGGCCTTGCCCACCGCACTGGTTACACACCCGGTAACCAGCACCAGGATATCTCGCTTTATAAGCTCTTTGGCCAGGTTGACGTTGCCGTAATCCTGCCTGTACTTGGGATTGTTGCATCCCACGATTGCCGCCGCGCCCCTGATTTTACCCGCTTTTATAGCCTCAATGAGCGGCCCCGGGGTTCCGCCCAGGGCTTCAAGAATGGCCTCGTTGGAAAACCCGGTGATCATTTCCATGGGCCCCTGAGGTATCTCCACCCTGGAACTGTCTCGCCTGGAAAATCCCTCTACAGCCGTCTGCACCAGCTTGCGGGCCTGGTGGGAGGCATTGTGCATATCAAAGGGCACATGCTCGGCCCCTGTAAACCTGGCTTTGTCCGCGGTGGTGACCATTTTGGTATGATAACAGTTGCCTGCAGTCACCAGGCTGGGCATGATGCACTGATAATCCACCACGATAAGCTCCACCGCCCCGGTTACAATGGCCAGCTCAGTCATGAGATGATTGCCGGCCAGGGGAATCCCCTGGCGCATCATGAGCTCGTTGCCGGTGCAGCACAGCCCTGCCAGGTTGATGCCTTTGGCTCCTTTTTCCCGGGCCAGGCTGATCATTTCCGGATCATTGACCGCTTCCAGAACTTTCTCAGAAACAATGGGGTTGTGACCATGCACCAGGATATTGACCATGTCCTCCTGGATGACCCCCAGATTCACCTTACTTTTACCGGGCTTCGGGGTACCGAAAAGAATATCCGAGATCTCTGTGGCGATCATGGAACCCGCCCACCCGTCGGCCAGGCAGGTACGCGCGCTGTGCAGCATGAGATTGGGGGCGTCGTTGTCGCAGCCCATGTGGGTGCGGTGCATCATCTCGGCAATCTCCCGGTCCACACCCCTGGGTGTTATGCCCAGTTCATTCCAGAGCTTTTTTCGTTTTTCCGGCACCCGGACCAAAAAAGACACCTCATGCTGCCTGCTGCCGAAGTCGGCAAAAAAAAGATCGCTTAGCTCTAAAGCCACCTCAGAAACGCCTTTGCCCTCAACAGCAATACCCAGCTCACGGGCAATGCGCAAAAGCTTGGCTTCATCCTTGATGCTGTAATCCGTGGACTTGCCCAGGGCCACGGAATGCAGGGCTTCGATGCAGTCCCGGCCGTGATCCGAGTGACCTGCGGAACCTCCGGCAACAAAACGGCCGAAATTCCGGGCCACTATGACATCAGCGTCCGCCCCGCACACTCCCAGGGGGGCGTTTTTTCTGATCTGACACGGTCCCATGGTACAGTTGCGGCAGGTAAGGCCTGTCTGGCAGAACTTACAGTGCGGAGTCTGCTGTTCCAGACGGTCCCAGGCGGTCTCGACACCGTCCTTTTCAGCCTTGTCAAGCATCCTGGCAGCATCCGGCCAAAGGGTCTTTTCCTCAATGCTCTTTTTTTTCTTAGGCATGGTTTCCTCCAGTTATGTTTTTTAAAAAAAGTAAAGATACTCCGATAGCGTAACGGTTCTGTCCTGCGTCTAATGGATTAAACAAACACTTTTAGATACAATAATTGTTACTACAACACTCAGGACAGGTCAAATTCACCAGGCATCCCCTGAATGGTTACGCCCTTCTGAAGACAGGCAAACTTGACAGACAAAAGTTTATGGTCAAAATGAATCCACTCCCTGCATGGGCTGTCGTCTTCTGTAACCATTCAGGGGCTCCTCGGTGTTGATTACTGGCACAAGGCCTGGGGACTGTCCCTCGCTGTGTAGGTCTGTGCAGGATCACAGAATTTTGCGCTTTTAATTTTGGTAATTGTGAAGGCAAGGTGTCGCGGGGACTGTCCCCAGGCCGATTCCGGCACCCCCCCTGAATGGTTACCGTCTTCTGACGGCAAAAGAATTAAAAAATGCCTGTAACTGCAGGATAAAATACAAACAAGGAATCCCATCAGACATGGACTGGAAAGAAAAGCTTTCGTTCGACCAAGGGCACATCTGGCATCCGTACACTTCACTCATTGATCCTCTAACGGTATATCCTGTGGAATCGGCCAGTGGTGTACGCATAAGGCTTACCACCGGCCTGGAGCTCATTGACGGCATGTCCTCCTGGTGGGCTGTGATCCACGGCTACAACCACCCAGAGCTCAATAAGGCCCTGGCCGGGCAGTCACAGAAGACTTCTCACGTCATGTTCGGCGGTCTTACCCATGAACCGGCCATAGACCTGGCCCGGGAACTTGTCCGCATCACTCCGGAAGGGCTGGACAAAGTATTTTTCTGTGATTCAGGCTCTGTATCCGTGGAGGTGGCCCTGAAAATGGCTCTGCAGTACTGGCAGGCCAGGGGGGATACGTCCAGGAAGAGATTCTTGGCCTTGAGATGCGGCTACCACGGGGATACCTTCGGGGCCATGTCCGTCTGCGATCCCTTTAACGGAATGCACAGCCTGTATTCCGGCTTTCTGCCTGAAAATCTTTTTGCCCCGGCCCCAAAATCCGGTTTTGACGGACCTTGCACCCCCGAGGACCTGCAGGCCGTGGAAGAGATCATGGCCTCACATCACCAGGAACTGGCCGCGTTCATCCTGGAACCTGTAGTCCAGGGAGCCGGGGGAATGCGCATGTATTCTCCGCAATATCTGGCCCGGGTTCGAGAACTCTGCCGCAAATACCAGGTGCTTTTAATCGCCGATGAAATCGCCACAGGCTTTGGGCGTACAGGCAGACTTTTCGCCTGCGAACACGCCGGCATCACCCCGGACATAATCTGCCTGGGCAAGGCCCTCACCGGGGGCTACATGAGCATGGCCGCCACCCTTTGCACCACGCATATCGCCGAAACCATCTGCAGGGGCGATCCAGGCGTTTTCATGCACGGCCCGACCTTTATGGCCAACCCCCTGGCCTGCAGCGTTTCCCTGGCCAGCATCCGCCTGCTGCAGGAAAGCGGCTGGCAGGAAAAGACCGCCCGCATCCAGGAGCAGATGCAGCGCGAACTGATTACGGCAGGCAATATTCCCGGAGTACGCCAGGCAAGAGTGCTGGGGGCCATTGGTGTCCTGGAGCTGGACCGGCAGGTCCCTGTAGGCGACATCCAGCAGATGTTCGTCCAGGATGGGGTATGGATCAGGCCTTTTATGAATCTCATTTACATCATGCCCCCGTATATCATAGAGTCCGGGGACCTGAGCAGATTGACCTCAGCCATGCTCAAGGCTGCCAGACACATTGGATCTTGACTGCTGCCTGTCCATGGCTGTAATATTTAGAAAAACTGTAACTGCCTGAAACCTTTTTCTCATTAACAAGAGGTAATACCGTGGAAAAGAAAAACTGGATAAACAAACTTGATGATCTGGAAGAAGATCAGCCTAAAGAAAACAGCAACCCCAGGCGCAAACAGTTCGGGATGGGCCGTCCTCCGGACAACCTGATTTCCTACATTGCCGGCGGAGCGGGCATTGCCCTGGTTATTATCCTGGTGGTCATATTCGCCAGGGGCGGAGATGACGTGTCTTCTCAAGAACTACAGGAAATCTCTTCAAAGCTGCAAAATTTAGAAGAACGTATGCAAATCCTGGAAGAACAGGCTGAAGAAAGGCAGGTGGCCTTTACCGATATCTGGGAAACCTCCCGGGATTTAAATCGCAGACTTGAAGACCAGCGGGAAAACATTGACGACATGCGCCAGCAACTGGCCGCACTGGAAGAAGATCCTCCAGTCAGGCCTGACCCTGAGCCGGTGCAGCCACCGGAACCGGCAGAAAGGCCTGAGCCCGAAGCTGACGAGGAGTATGTCTATCATGAGGTGCAGGCCGGAGAGAACCTTTTTCGCATCAGCCTTGAGTACGACATTTCTGTTGACGAGATACGCGAACTAAATGACCTTGGTCCTGACGACCCCATTCAGCCCGGCCAGAAAATCAGGGTCAGCCAGTAGGTCGAAGTCATTTGCTTTTCCCGCGGTGTTTTTTTGTAACCGGCACTGATACCGGAGTGGGCAAGACTGTCATCAGCGCCCTGCTGGCTGCCGGGCTTGAGGCTTATTACTGGAAGCCGGTGCAAAGCGGATCAGACCAGGGCCTGGACAGCCAGCAGGTTGCCCTGTGGGCAGGGCTTGACCGGGTAAAAATCATCCCCGAGGCCTACACACTAAGGCAGCCCCTTTCGCCCCACCTTGCTGCAGAGCGGGATGGTGTTTTTATCGACCCCCAAAGACTGCACATACCTGATGCACAAGGCACTCTCGTCATCGAAGGTGCCGGCGGGATTATGGTTCCCCTGAATAATGACCTGCTCATCTTGGACTGGGTCCGGTCTCTGGCTGTTCCGGTGCTCATAGTCGCCCCCAACAGACTGGGGGTGATTAACCATACCCTGTTGACCATAAACGCCCTGGGCTGTTACGGCGTGAAGATTCTGGGGGTTATTTTAAACGGCGAGCCCAATATGGACCATGTTCAGGCCATCGAATATTTCGGCAGAACACCGGTCCTGGCTCAGGTGCAGACCATGCCGGAAATCACTCCACAGCTGCTTAAATCAAAATTTGCGGAATACTTTGGATAAAATATGCAGTACTTCCTGGACCTGGCCCTGAAAACAGCCCAGGGCAACATGCTTGCAGACTCGGAGCAGAAAACACTCCTTGAACTGCCCTATGTGGAAACATACAGGCTTTTCCCCGGGGCCGAGCTCTTACGCCGCAACTTCTGCGCAAATAAAATCAGGGTCTGCGCCATAACCAATGCCAAGTCCGGGAAATGCTCCGAGGATTGTGCCTTTTGCGCCCAGTCAGCCCACCACACCACCAGTATAAACAGCTATCCCCTGAAAAACCCGGGACAGATGAGCCTTGAAGGACGCAACATGTCTGCCCAGGGGGTGAACCGGTTTTCCCTGGTCACCTCAGGCAAGGGGCTTGAGGCAGAAGAGGTGCAACAGGTCTGTCGGGTGACAAGAGAGCTTGCATCTCAGGGCATAAGCCCCTGCGCCTCCCTTGGAGTGCTGAAGCAACAAGAACTCCAGGAACTAAAAGATGCCGGCCTGACCCGCTATCATCACAACCTGGAAACCGCTCCTGGATTCTTCCCCAGCATCTGCACCACTCACGACTACTCCCAGAGAACTGAAACGGTGCGCCTGGCCAGACAGACCGGGCTGTCTGTCTGCAGCGGAGCTGTATTCGGCCTGGGGGAGAGTGACGCACACGTCCTGGAACTGGCTCTGACTCTAAGAGAGCTTGATGTGGACGCAGTGCCGGTAAATTTCCTGGTTCCCATACCCGGCACACCACTGGAAAATAATGACCAGTTAACTCCCCTGCGGTGCCTCAAAATCATCTGCATGCTGCGTTACATGCTCCCCAGGCATGAAATCATCGTCTGCGGCGGAAGGCTGGAAAACCTGGGAGAACTCCACCCCCTGATCTTCATGGCCGGGGCCAGCGGGCTCATGACAGGCAATTATCTCACCCGTCAGGGCAGAGGAGTTGCAGAGGATATGCAGATGATCACGGACATGGGTCTGGAACCCGCCTGACAACCTCTCACTGACTCATTTCTTTTGCCCCCGGATATAAAGCACCCGGTAATCCACAGGGATCCGGCCGCCTTCACCATATGTTTCCAGGTACATGCGGCAGAAATTTCGATAACACTGCCTGCCGAACACCGGCCTCCTGCCAGTGTACCCGGCCCCGGTGCCCTTGTGGCTCTTTAAAAATCCCTGCACTGAATCATAATAGACTGTATAGTTTTCAACCCGGGACGTATATTCTGTCCCGGATCTGGCCATGGCAGCCATACATTCCCGGACCCGGGGCAGAGGATAGACTGAGCCAAAGCCCGACATGGAGCTTATATGTTTCATCTGCCGGAAAGTTCCGGCCACAAAAAAAGACAGGGAGAAAAATCCGCCCGGGCATAAGAGCCTTAAGCTGCGGCCAATACTTTGCCCCCCTCCTGCATACCACTGCATCACCGAGGAACTCACGAGCAGATCAAGTGATCCCTCCCTCAAGGGCGGAGTCTCCCCATCCCCCTGAACAGGGACAACACTGTCCCGGGGCAAAAGCCCCAGCATGGAAAAAGAAACATCCATGGCCAGATATATACCGGCCCGGATTCTTTCCAGGCAGTGCCGGGTAAGAAGCCCCCCTCCGGCTCCTATTTCCAGGACCCTGGGGTAGTATCCCCGGGGTATGTTCCCGGCGCATTGCCCGGCCGCCTCCTCCTGGATCACGGCCTCTTCCAGGTATGTATCTGCAGCCCGGTCAAAATATTTTTGTACCTGTCTGCTCATAGGTAATTTGCCATATTTTTTCTTCAGCAATAAAATGTCCGCCGGAAGTGTAAACCGGTCTTCCCTGGCCCAGGGCCGCATGCACCTCGAGTAAAGCCTGCCTGGGAACAATTCTGTCCCGGCTTCCATGGATAAGGGTTGTACAGAATTGCATGTCCTGGTGCTCAATATGTTCAGGTCCCGGCTGCATAAGGTATTCAAGTCCCCTTGCAAGTCCTCTTACATCACCCTGCCTGATCCGGGGTGCAGATTTTATCCCGCATCTGCGCCAGAACCAGCGCACAGTGGTTTCAGGATTTTTGCCCAGACCATTTAACATGTCCTGAATGCCGTTAACCGGGGTGTGCCGGGTAAAATCAAGAAAGGGAGCTATCAGAACGAGATGACTGGTACTTATTGATCAAAGGCATTGCAGACACAGGCTGGCCCCCAGGGACCAGGCCAGGACAATATCCCATGCATGGGAGCGCAGAAGTTTTTTTATGTCGCTCTGACTGTGAGAGACGAAAGGAAGGACAAAAAAAGAAT
>NZ_QYZY01000143.1:0-3007 GCF_003838035.1 Desulfonatronospira sp. MSAO_Bac3
CCCCGGCGATGAAGACCATGCCGGTGGTGACCAGGGTCTCGCAGGCCACCCTGGATTCGGAGTCATTCTCCAGAAGGGCGTCCAGGACCGCATCCGATATATAGTCGGATACCTTGTCCGGATGTCCCTCGGATACTGACTCCGAGGTGAAAAAATACTTGCCTTGTGATCCTATCATGGCATCTTCTCCTTGCTGTTAAAAACTTATTCGAGGTATCTGTTCAGTGTTTTTGCATGCGGCCGGGGGACTGTCTTCCTTTAGCGACTCAAGCGAACTTGTCACTCAACTTGAGCTGCCGGTCCTGCCAAACTCGGCCTGCGGCCCAGAGGGGCCTGCGCCCCGAGGACTAAACCACTCGCTCAAGTCAAGTGCTGGACGAGGTCCCCTGACCTCTGATCTCTGACTTCCGACCTCTGCTTACGTGCCTTCTTCCCAGGAATCCAGGTAGTCTTTCTGTTCCTGAGTCAATTCATCAATCTCAATGCCCATGGCAGTAAGCTGCAGCCCGGAAATGTCGTCATCGAGCTCCACCGGCAGCTGCAGTACCTTGTTTTCCATTTTGCCCCTGTTCTGTACACCGTATTCGCAGGCCAGGGCCTGTCCGCAGAAGGAGGTGGACATTACTTCGCTGGGATGGCCTTCGGCAGCAGCAAGGTTGACCAGACGGCCTTCACCCAGAACAAAGATCTTTTTGCCGCCAACGATATACTCATCCATGGAGGTACGCACCTCTCTTTTGGACTCGGCTCCCTTTTCCAGTGCCGGAATATCGATTTCGTTGTCGAAATGTCCGGAATTGCAAAGGATGGAACCGTTTTTCATATTCTTTACATGCTCCATGCGGATGACATGCTTGTTGCCGGTGACTGTGCAGTAGATATCTCCAATCTTGGCTGCATCCTCCATCCTCATTACCTTGTAACCGTCGTAAGCAGCCTGCAGGGCGCAGAACTGATCCACTTCCGTGACGATGACGTTGGCTCCCATGGCCTGGGCTCTTTTGGCCACGCCCTTGCCGCAGCTGCCATAGCCGGCAACCACGAAGTTCTTGCCTGCCAGCAGTACGTTGGTGGCCCGCAGGATTCCGTCCACAGTGGACTGGCCTGTGCCGTAGTAATTGTCCACCAGGTGCTTGGTCATGTTGTCATTGACCGCAATCATGGGGTACTTCAGGGCGTTGTCCTTTTCCATGGCCTTGAGCCGGATAATGCCGGTAGTGGTTTCTTCGCAGCCGCAGATGATATCCGGGATCAGATGGGCATGGTTCTTATGTATTTCGGAAACCAGGTCGCAGCCGTCATCAATGGTGATATGCGGCTTGAACTCGATAATCTTATTGATATAGCGGTAATAGTCTTCCTTGGTTTCGCCCTTGTAGGCCCAGACCTTGACTCCTTCATCAGCCAGGGCAGCAGCCACGTCATCCTGGGTGGACAAGGGGTTGCATCCTGTGATGGCCACATCTGCGCCGCCGGCGATGAGGGTGCGCACCAGAATGGCGGTTTCCTTGGTCACGTGCAGGGCCAGTCCTATGCGGATATCTTTCAGGGGCTTTTCCTTGGCAAAGCGCTCCCTGACCTTGAGCAGGGCTCCCATGTTGAGTTCGGCAAGTTCCAGGTTCTTATGGCCCTGGGATGCCAGAGACATGTCTTTGACTTCGTAATGATTTCCTTTGTCCATTTTTGTTTTCTCCTTGTTTAGGTTTGGTGTTATGTAATTTTTTGTTTACCCTGTAAAAACTTCTTTCCCGGAAGGACCTTGCGGCTTGACAGCCAGGCAGGCATTTACGCATAGTCCCTGCTGCACCCAGTGCTGTTCCAGCTGCAGAAGGTCCAGCCCGGCCTGCTGCAGCCACTGCCTGAGCTGCTCCCTGTCGAAGCCTGCCCAGACCCCGCCATACCTGTAGCGGATCTCTTCTTGGTCGTGCCGGTCAAAGTCGGCCATGATAAACCGCCCTCCCGGTTCCAGGACCCTGCTGACCTCTTTTATCCCTTCTAAGGGAACTGCTACATGACGCAGGACCATCTCCATGACCACCAGGTCGGTTTCTCCGTTTCTGATAGGCAGGTGCTCCAGTTCCCCCAGCCGCAGGTCTGCATTTACCCCTGACCCGGAAAGCCTTTGCCTGGACTTTTCCAGCATTCCGGCGGAACTGTCTACTCCAATGACCCGCTGGGCATGCCTGCCCAGCTCCAAAAGCATTTCCCCGGTGCCGCACCCGAGATCCGCTGCCGTATTTGCTCCCTGGGCCTCCCGGGCTACGATGCGCTTTAAGCTGAAGTCCCCGAGCACTTCCTGCTTTAAAAGATCCCAGTCATCCACAAGGCTGTTGAAAAAAGTCTTGACCCTGTGCTTGCGTTCATCCAGCAGTTCCTGAGTCTTTTCCAGGTCAGCAGCAAAATCCTGCCGTGATCCGCCGGCCTGAATTATAAAGTCAGTGAGATGAGCAAGATCCGCACCCCCGGCCCTTGTGTAATATATGTAGCTGCCGTCTCGCCTGGACTGCAGAAGCCCGGAGTCCGCCAGGATCTTCAGGTGCCTGGAAATGCGGGACTGACCCATGTCCATGATGCGAACCAGCTCGTTCACATTCAGCTCATGGTGCAGCAGCAGGTGCAGCAGACGCAGCCTGGTTTCATCGCCCAGGGATTTAAACAGTCTAACGATATCCAACTTATTTCCATATAAAGATATTTTGATATGTGCGTTGCGAGATAACTAAGTGAATACGGCAACCCCTGTCAAGGATAATTTTCAAAAAAATATCGATTTTCATCCAACATATTGTTACAATTGAAAATAAACTTCCTCTGCCGTCCTGGCAGCATACAATCCCCCCTGCAATGTCGTAACCATTCAGGGGATCATGGGTGTTGATTACTGGCACTCACGCCTCTGGCGTGACTGGGGACTGTCCCTCGCTAAGTACTAAATGTGCAGGTTCACAAAAACTCGCGTCTGTAATTTTTGTATTTGTGAGGAGAAAAGGTGTCGCGGGGACTGTCC
>NZ_QYZY01000144.1:0-8177 GCF_003838035.1 Desulfonatronospira sp. MSAO_Bac3
CGAAGTATTTATACAGATGCCTGCGACAAAATGTTGCCACGCCTCAATCTGCTCCCCTTAAGAAGTATGGAAGTAGGGGCGTATGGGAGTATGGGAGTAAAAATATCTTTACACCCACACATGGATACCCCCATACACCCATACTTTCTTCTTGAGGAAGGGGAGTTTACACCGTGCCCGTAATCCTGTACTTCCTGAAGACATGCTCCACAAAAAAATAAACAACGGGATGCGGTATGAGTGTTTCCATTTTATTCGTGGATGACGAGCAGATGGTCCTGCAGGGGCTCAAAAGAGCCCTTTACTCCATGCGCAGGGAGTGGAAAATGCATTTCGCCCAGAGCGGCAGGGAAGGCCTGGCCATATTGCAGGAGCATGAGCTGGATATCGTGATTTCGGATATGTATATGCCGGAAATGGACGGAGCGGATTTCCTGAGCCTGGTGCAAACAGAGCATCCCCAGGTGGTCCGGATTATTCTCTCGGGACATTCTGACCATGCACTTCTACTCAGGACCATCATCCCGGCCCATAAGTTTCTGCACAAGCCGTGCTCCAAGGACATCCTGGTAAACGCCGTGAACAGGATTCTGCTGGCACGCAAGTTTGTAGAGGACCCTGCTCTCAGGTCACGGATCAACCAGATAGGTACACTGCCCACCCACCCCCTGTTTTACCCCCTGGCAATCGAGGCCCTGGGCAGGGATTTCCACAAGGAAGTAGCGGCTATACTCCCCTTTGACGTAGCCATGGTGGCCAACATCATGAAGGTGGTCATGAACTCCTTTGCAGGTGACTCTAAGACACCTTCAACCCTGGAAGCGGTTTCACAGACCCTGGGAGTGGAAATGATCAAGGAACTTATCTGCCGCCGGGAGGAATTTGCCGCATACCAGGATTTTCTGTATCCTGACTACTCAATTCTCCAGCTATGGAGGCACAGCCTGAGAACGGCCAGGTATGCGGCCGCCATTGCCGCCACCCAGAGCAGTGACCCTCTTTTTGTGGATCAGTGCTATACTGCAGGGCTTCTGCACGATGTAGGCAAGATGGTCTTGCTGCTTAAATTCGGTGAAGAATATGTCCAGAGCCTCAAAAAGACCATGCAGGAGGAAATACCGGTCAGGGATGCAGAGACCCGGGCATTTAACACCACTCACGAGGCAGCCGGTGCTTATCTGCTCTGTTTATGGGGTCTGCCACTAAAAACCCTGGAAGCCGTGGCGTTTCATTCCCGGCCGGGATATACCAGGGGAGCGGAATTCAAACCCGTGACAGCCGTACACGTGGCCAACATCCTGGACCATTATTTTCTGGGCTTTTCAGCCCGGCACAGCAAAAGACAGCTGGACCAGAGCTTTCTGGAAAAAAACGGGTTCATGGAGAGAATGCCCGTCTGGAAAAAGGCCTGTGCCAGTGTTTACGCCAGGGAAATCCAGGAACAGAAAAAACTAATTTTTTAGCACTACAGCGAAACTTATTGAGATACGATATTCTATTGTATAAATTTCGCTGTAGTGTCAGCAGGAAAACCGGTATTTATGAGCAGCCAGGCGGCAGAAAAGGTCAGCGTGGACCAGCTACAGGTGGGAGTCTATATTCAGTTGCAGGAAGTCTGGTACATGCATCCCTTTCTGCGCAGCAGCTTCTTGATAAAAAAGGAGAAACAGATCCAGGCCCTCAGGGACTCCGGCATCAAAGAAGTACTTTATGTACCTGAGAAAAGCCAGAGACCATGTCTGCCGGCCAGGAAGAAAAAGCCTGCTGAACCGTTACAAAATGAGCAGGAGAAGGACACAAGCCCTGATGAAAACATTTCCGGACAGGTATGGGAAACCAAGCAAAGACGCATCAAACAGTTCAGTAATATCCAGGAGCGCATAAAAAAATGTTCCCGTCAATATAAAAACACGGTGCAGAAGATGCCCTCCATGCTGAATGATATTTTTGCCGGCCGGGAAGAAGGCATGCAAAACGCTCAGGAAGTGGTCTCGGAAATGGCACAGACCTTTCTGTCTGAAACCACCGCTGTAATGCACCTCATGGATGCCGAAGAAGCGGACATGGACCTTGCCTACCATTTTCTCAACGTTTCCGTGCTGTCCATGATGATAGGCGAAGCAGCCCAGCTGCAGGAAGAAGACATGAAGCATCTTGGCATGGGTGCTTTACTGCATGACCTGGGCAAACTCAGGATTGAAAAGAAACACCTGCGCAAACCCAGGGAGATGCTCAGCAAGCATGAGCTGAAATTATTGAAAATGCACCCCCAATACGGTGTTGAAACTCTGTGCGCCATCAAAACAGGACCTCCTCAACCGGTAAAGGAGATAGTCCGGCATCATCACGAAGCCCTGAGCGGAATCGGGTATCCCCAGGGACTAAAGGCGGACAGAATTTCCTACTTGACCAGGATCACCACCCTGGCCAACATCTTCGACAACCTGTGCAATCCTTACAACCCTGAACAGGCCATGTCCCCGCATCACGCCCTTTCTTTTATTTACAGGAGATACGACCTGATCCTGGATATGCATCTGGTATCCCTTCTGGTTAAAAGGCTGGGGGTTTACCCTCCTGGTTGTATTGTTGAGCTCTCCACTAAAGAGGTGGCCAAGGTCATGGCCGTGGATCCGGCAAAGCCGTTAAGGCCTCTTATCCTCCTGTATGACCCGGATGTACCCAGAAAACATGCTGCTGTTTTCAACATGGACGAAGACAGGGATCTATTCATAGATAGATGCCTGAATCCGGAAGAGCTTTCCCAGGAAGCCGCCAGGTATCTGAAGCCCAGGCAGAAAGTCGCATATTATGCAGAAGAAGTACCGGAAAAGTAACTGTTTTCCAGCCGGAGAGTCTTTTTTGAGGATTATATAATCAGATGCACCTGCAAAAAGTCGGGGAATGAAAAATTCACAAATCAAAAATCAACATAACTCTTTGATTTCACTGCCTGCCCCGTGAAATAACTCCTTGGAGTTCCCGAAGGTATTTCACTGGGGACCTCTGACCTCTGATCTCTGACGTCTGTAACTGCAAAAATGACTTTTTGCAGTCACATCTAATCATGGGGTATTATATGCAAAAAGTACTAATAGTAGAAGACTCCGAATCTTTTGCCCTCTTTTTGAACAAGGCATTGATTAAAAACGGATATGATGTTTCAGCCCAGGTGAAAACCGGGGAAGCCGCTCTGGAGCACATCAGGGAAAATGACCCTAATGTCATCCTCATGGACATCAATCTGGACGGTGAACTGGACGGAATTGAAGCCGCCGAACTTATCCGCCGGGAAAAAAACATTCCTGTTATCTACGTGACTTCCCAGTTCAACGAAACAGTCATGCACCGGGCCGCCCAGACCCTGCCCTACGGGTACCTTTGCAAGCCCTTTAATGTCCATCACCTTCTGGGGGTGCTGGACATAGCTCTGCGCAAGAGACAGGTGGAAATAAAGCTGGAGAAATCCAGGCTGCAGGCGGAACAGGAACTGCGCCTGGCCAAGGAGCAATGGGAAGATACCTTTGATGCTGTTCCCGACCTCATAGCCGTCATCGACCAGGAACTCAAGATCGTGCGGGCCAACAAGGCCCTGTCCGACAGGCTGAACATGGACAGGGAGGAAATAACAGGAAGCCACTGTTACCGTGTAATAGACGGAACAGACAGTCCCCCGGAGTCATGCCCCTTTTTCGATTCAGAAAAAACGGGCAGATCTCACGGGGAGGCATATAAGGCAAGTCTCGGGGGATACTTTGACATAAGCTGTACCTCGGTGAAGGGACTGCAGGGAGGTAAGGCCAGGGTCAATGTGCTCAGGGATATCACCCGGCGTAAAGAATTCGAGGAAAATCTCAGGCGTAGCGAAGAACTATACCGCCGTCTGGCCGAGGACATGCCCAATCTTCTGTGCACTTTTCTGCCTGACAGCACCCTGACCTATGTCAATCAGGCCTATTGCGATTTTTTTCAGAAGAACAGGCATGAACTTGTGGGACAGAAATGGCTGGATTTTCTGCCCCGGGAGCAAAGACACGCAGTCAGAGAACATCTTGCCACGATTAAACCTGAAAACCCCTTTGTGTCCTATGAACATGCCGTGCACAGGCCCGATGGTTCAGTGAGCTGGCAAAAATGGCACGATCGGGGAATTTTTGAAAACCAGGAACTGTTATACATCCAGTCCATCGGGGAGGATATAACCGACAGAAAGCTGGCCAGTGAAAGACTAAAGGAAAACGAAAAAATCCTTAAGTCAGTGCTGGAATCAATCCATATAGCCATGATCATTATGGATTTAAACACAGGCAAGGTCTTAAGGACCAATGAGGTAGCCCGGGAATACTTTTATGCAGACGATTCATCAGAAGCGGATTTTGAAAAAAAGATACTGCCTGTAATTTTGAAGGGAAAAAACAGCCTGTCCTCTTTCGCATCCAGCCTGCCCGTATTCAACAGGGAGGTAAAGATAAACGATGTATCCGGCAGGCTTGTCCCTTTCCTGTTCTATGCCTTTCAGAGCGAATTTCAGGGAGTGGAGAGTGCAGTGCTGATTTTTTACGATATCTCCCAGCGCAAGAACCTGGAGATGCAGCTGGCCCACTCCCAGAAACTGGAGGCGGTGGGGGAACTGGCTGCAGGCATAGCCCATGAAATAAATACCCCCAGTCAATACGTGGGCGATAACACACGTTTTTTACAGGAGGCCTTTACTGATCTGCAGCAGCTTCTGGACCTTTATCTGCGCTTGGAAAAAGAAGTGCATGCAGCCGGCAATGATGAACTGCTGCAGAAGATACGGCAAGCCAGAGATGAGATGGACCTGGATTTTATCCTTTCCGAGATACCCCGGGCCATTGAGCAGTCCCTGCAGGGCCTGGACAGGGTAAGTACCATTGTCCAGGCCATGAAGAGATTTTCCCATCCAGGGGGTGAAGAAGAAAGGGTGCTTTTTGATCTCAACGAGGCTTTGACCAATATCATCACCATTTCCCGCAACGAGTGGAAATATACTTCCGAGGTCAAAACCGATTTTGCAGAGGATCTTCCCCAGGTGGCGGTTTATCCCAATGACCTGAACCAGGCCTTTTTGAACCTCATTGTCAACGCGGCTCAGGCCATCCAGGAAAAAGAACAAAAGAGCGGGGGAAAGGGGGTTATTTTTATTTCCACCCGGGCCGTTAACGGTTACGCTGAAGTCAGCATCCAGGATACAGGCAAGGGCATCCCTGAGTATTACCAGGACAGAATATTCGACCAGTTTTTCACCACCAAGCCCGTGGGCAAGGGTACGGGACAGGGGCTGGCCATTACCTATTCCATCATTGTGGACAGGCACGGAGGCCAGATCAACCTTGACTCCAGGGAAGGTGAAGGCACGACATTTACTGTCCGCCTGCCGTTAACAGATGCTTAAGCGGCCCCGGTGAAATCAGCTGCGCTGTCCTTCGGCCCCGGTTAAGCATAAGAAGGCTTCACGGGGTAAAAATTTCACAGGGCAAGCCGGAAGCCGCAGATTGCATTAACCATCCAGCACTCACTTTCTTCCGGCACTCATGAATGCAGGAAAAAAGTGAGTGCTGGAGTGATAACCTTTTGGCCTGGCCTTCCGCCTGTCCCGTTTAATTGCTCGCAGAGCAAGCCCGAAGGGCATTAAACTGGGAGCCAGGACAAAGATGATTTTCTCTTCATCAATCTCTTAATCCTGTCAATCCTGTCAAAAAACTCTTTTATTTATTGGGTTGCGGGCAAAGCCCGCCTGAAGCTTCTCAGCGGTAGTTCCTGACGTCAGGCACACTCTGAATACTTACACAGAGCCCGGGCATGCCCTAAGCTGGCTTCAAGTCTTTCAATCGCCGGCGCTGAAGCACTTTTATAAACCAGGTATTTCAACCCGATTCTTTAGCCTTTTTTTTCTCCCTTAGCTTCTGCGGAGGTACCAGGACAGAAAAAGGCTGTTTTACTCCATAGGTCTCATCAAGATTTCGCAGCTTGTCCACCTGGTTAAGGCTTAGCTCGCTGCCACTGCGCAGCAGAAGCATCCCGCTCAGAGAATAGATTTCTTCCGTGACCACCATGTAGGGCACGAGATCATTTATGCGCACCTGCTTGAGCTCGTACTCGTCTTCCATCTGCAGAACTTCTATAAAATTTCTAATGACAGCGGGGTCATAACGCCCCTTGCGGTCCAGCATGCGCAGCAGGGTATTTTTGCGGGAATATCCGCGGTTCATGAGCAGGTCGTAATCCAGGACAACCTTGAGAATCCTGGCCCCCAGGGGAATATCTTTTCCCCTGATGCCGTCCTCAGGGAAGCCCTGCCCGTTGTAATACTTCTCCTGCTGGGAAATCATTCTGGACATTTCTTCCAGCCTGGGGATTCTGGATATTATATCCGCTGCTATCATTGGGTGCTGGGAAAATGTCTGCTTTTCTTCCGGGGTCAGTTTTTCTCCGTTTTTGATTTTCAAGCGGATATTCTCAGGCAGTGCCAGCCCTCCTATCTGGGAAAGCAGGGCTCCGGTTTCATAGAACCAGACGTCTGTTTCTCCCATGTGTACAGCCAGATCCCGGACGAATCTCTTGATCCTTGCAGCCCTGGCCATGGCATCCTCGTTGACCATGCTCAGTACATCAGTCAGAGCGCCCACTACCCCGCTGACTGTGCTTTCCATGATTTCTTTTTCGGAAACTATGAGCCTGTACTGGGCAATAGCGTCGTCCAGAGTCCTTGTGAGCAGATGGGGAGGAACAGGCTTGGTCAGGAAGCGGAATACGCTGCCCTCGTTTATGGCCTCTATTGCGGCATCCAGATCTCCATGGCCGGTGAGCATTATGCGTACGCTCTCGGGAAAAAGTTCCCTGACCCGGCCCAGGAACTGAATCCCGTCCATTCCGGGCATCTTCAGGTCAGCCACCACTACCGCATAAGGGCCTTTCTCGTTTATGGCCTTCAGACCTTCCATGGCTCCTGTGGCGGTATCAACGCTGTAGTTCCTGCGCAGGGATCTCTTGAATCCCTCCAGGATATTCACGTCGTCATCTACGAACAGAACCTTGTAATCTTTCACTGAGGACTCCAGGGACCGGCCGTATACCGTCCCGGGTTGTTTTTGATATGTTTTATGCCTGCGATGTCCATACCGGACAACTTTCTGTAGTGGGGAAGGTAGGGAGCTGATTATCAAACCACCCCCGGCCCCTCCTTAACCAAGGAGGGGAGCAGATCGAGGCATGGCAGCACTCTGTCGCATGCATCTGTATAAATACTCCGTCTGGATCGTGATTAAACTTCCACCACCCAAGCAAGTCCAGGCCACGGTACAGCTCCCCTCCTTAGCCAAGGAGGGGCCGGGGGTGGTTGTATGAAATCCCTTCCTTTATTTTTTCTTGCATTTCGCATAACCTACAACAACCAACGCAACAAACTCAAATCAAAAAAATGAAATCCGAAATTTACAATCAAAAAAAGCTAAAGCCTCACAGGAAAATACTACGCCGAGAAATGACCCCGGCTGAAAGCAAACTCTGGACGTTTCTCAAGTCCAAACAGCTTGAAGGCAGAAAATTCAGACGACAGCATAGTGTGGGTCCTTACATCGTAGATTTTTACTGTCCGGCTGAAAGTCTGGTACTTGAACTGGACGGTGAAGTTCACAACGACCAGATGAGACGAGACTACGACGAGACGCGACAGGAATACATGGAAAACCTTGGGCTGAAAGTGCTTAGATTCGAAAACCGACAGATATTTACTGATATTGATAATGTGCTGGAATCTATAAAAAAACATTTTAAAGAATAAGGAAGGGAGCTTAATATCAAACCACCCCCGGCCCCTCCTTAACCAAGGAGGGGAGCAGATCGAGGCACGGCAACACTCTGTCGCAGGCATCTGTCAAATACTCCGTCTGGATCGGGGGTGGTTGTTATATGAAATCCCTTCCTTATAAAAATTCCAGAAGCCCGCCCCCCAAGCAAGTCCAGGCCACGGTACAGCTCCCCTCCTTAGCCAAGGAGGGGTCGGGGGTGGTTGCATGAAATCCCTTCCTTATAAACATTCCAGAAGCCCGCCAACCAAGCAAGTCCAGGCCACGGTACAGCTCCCCTCCTTAGCCAAGGAGGGGTCGGGGGTGGTTGTATGAGATCCCTTCCTTATAAACATTCCAGAAGCCTAC
>NZ_QYZY01000145.1:0-6860 GCF_003838035.1 Desulfonatronospira sp. MSAO_Bac3
CCCCGCTAAGTACTAACTGTGCACGTTCACAAAACTTCGCGTCTGTAATTTTTGCATTTGTGCAGAAAAGGTGTCGCGGGGACTGTCCCCAGGCCGATTGAGGCATCCCCTGAATGGTTACTATCAGGCCAAGTGCTCTGAGAGTCTAAACCAGTTCCCTGGGTATGTCTTCATCCCAGCTTTTGCTGAAGATCCTGGCGTCTCCCTCAAAAGCGTCCAGAGTGGCTGTGATTTTAAAATGTGTTCTGGTGGAGGTCAGTACCGTCCTGGTTATGGTTGACATTTCCAGACCGTCTCTTTGAAAGCTTCTCCTGGAAACCACCTCTCCCCGCACTGTATCGTAGTTGTTGCTGGAGTAGGAGAAAGCTTCGTGGACATCCTTCTGTATGGCGAGGTTGATGGGTTCCAGTAGTATTTTGGGGTCGTTGTTGATTACGTTTACCTTGACTGTATTGTCGGCCAGGTTGTGCGTCACGGTCCATTCCCTTTTTGCCGGCACCAGCAGGGTTGTCTTTATGCCCTCCAGGGCAGGCGGAGGATCAAAAGGGACAAGGGTCTGATCCAGTTTTGAGGGCTTTCTTGCAGGCAGGACCAGTCTGGAGCTGCCCGGATAAAGGGCTATTTTCACCGGTTCCGGAGAGGGCCAGGCCACAGGCCAGTAGGAAGTGGAGACCGACAGCCTGATCCTGTGTCCGGCGGGAAAGCTCTGGGCTATAAAATTCATGGGGACTTGAACCTGGTATCGCTGATCCGGCACAAGCTCTTCCGGGTTTTCATGGCTTTTTCTGTGGGTCAGGTTCAGCAGGCCGAAGGTTACCCTGGTTCCTCTGCCGTCGTTGCCAATGTCCGAGAGCCTGACCGCCACCATGGCCTGGGGCTTATTTGAGGACAGCTCCAGCAGGGCTACGGGTCTGCCCAGGATCTCGGTCCTTTTTTCGAGAGGGGGTGTCTCGAAGACCAGGGCTCCGCCGTCTTCTTCGCGCTGGTCCCAGGGCAGGTCGGTGGATTCAGAGTAAGAGCACCATTTGCCACCGAAGAGACCCACACTCAAAGGGCTTTGTATCTCCATGCAGCGGTCGCGGTTATTCATGCCGGGCTGAGTTTCCAGCCCGTAAGAGGTGATGCACAGTTCAAGGTTTTCGATGTCTGGTGAGGGCCATTTTTCTTCAGCCACCCATCTCCCGGGCCTTTCGGAAACCAGGGGAGAAACTGTATCCTGCATCCAGACCCGCAGTGGTGGTTCGTCCATGATGCTGGTTTCAACGCCTTTCAGCCATTTGTCCCACCACCTGAGGCATTCCCCGGGAAAATCGATTTCCGGACCCAGTTCGACCATGTGCGGGTATTTGTGTCCCCATGGTCCCACAAGGCCCTTGACCGGAGATGAAAGGTTCTCAAGCAGCCTGAAGACAGGGTTGGAATAGCCGTCAGCCCAGCCGCTGACTGCGAATACAGGTATCTTGATAGAACTGTAATCTTGACATATGGATGCGTGTTTCCAGTAGGAGTCCTTCTTCTGGTGGCCCAGCCAGTTTTTAAGCCACAGTCCGCTACCCTCCAGCCTTTCCATCCACCTGTCTTTCCAGTTTTCTCCGGCTATCTGCGGGTCAGGAGGACAGGAGTTGTAGGCGAACATGGTGGAGGCCCAGGAGAGCTGGTCCGTAAGCAGGCAGCCGCCCATGTAGTGGATGTCGTCGGCATACCTGTCGTCCGAGGAACAGACCGAGATCACGGCTTTGAGCTGAGGAGGCTGCATTGCGGCGATCTGCAGGGCATTGAAGCCGCCCCAGGAAATACCCATCATGCCAATGCGGCCATTGCACCAGGGCTGAGAAGCAATCCAGCTGAGAATTTCCAGCCCGTCGTCGAGTTCCTGTTTCAGGTATTCATCCCTGAGAACTCCTTCCGAATCGCCACTTCCACGCAGGTCGGCCCGGATACAGGCGTAGCCGTGTCCGGCAAAAAAACCGTGTATCTGGGAATCTCGCCTGGCCTTGATATCTCTTTTTCTGTAAGGGATGTACTCCAGGATGGCTGGTACGGGGTTTTTTCCGGCTGATTCAGGCAGCCATATCTTGGCTGCTATCCTGCAGCCGTCGCTCATGGAAATCCACTGGTTTTCAATTACATGAAATTTACTTGTCTTGTTCAATCAGGTACACCCAAGTATTGCCGGCTTTTTTGGCAGAGTTTAATAAATTCGGATATTATAAAACTTTACCATTACTTAAGTAAATGCGTTTCTTATTTTAAGCGCATACCTTTGTTTGTCAAGCAGAATACCATGTACTCATGGTTGTAAAATGATAAAATTAAAATAGATTGCAATCCATAAAGCAGCGCCGGCCATGGTGGATGCTCCAGCAAAGAGTCGGCTTTGCAGGTGCACCATGCTTGCCAGGCCAAGAGGTGACCTGATATGTAATGACTATTCGGACAGGAAATAAGGAGGAAGTTGGATGGACGAAAATAAGGAAGAATATATCAGCAGGCTCAAGGCCAAGATGGACGAATTGAACAAGGACCTGGACAAATTGACCGATGAAGCCGCCCAGGCCGAAGGTGGACTCAAGGAAGAGTATCAGCAGCAGATGCTGGACTTGCGCAAAAAACTGAAAGAACTCGAAGGCAAGCTTGCTGCTGTGCAGGACTCGGGCGAATCCGGCTGGGAGGACCTGAAGCAGGGCATGGAAAAATCCTGGGCCACCTGGAAAAAAAGTTTCTCCAGAGCCAAGGAGGAGTTTGAAAAAGCTTACAGGGAAGGACCCGGGAAAAAGTAGTCTGCCATACAAGCACCCCCGGCTCCTCCTTGGCTAAGGAGGGGAGCTGCACCGCGGCTTGGATTTACACAGGGGGATAAGTTCGATATTTGCTGAGGAAAGTCTCTTTGCGGTCTGCATCAGTATGGACAGTTTTTTTGTGCTTTGCATCTTTATCTGGAGGTTTTGATTTCGCATACAGTTAACTGCCTGCTACAGAGTGCAGCCATGCCTCGATCTGCTCCCCTCCTTGGCTAAGGAGGGGTCGGGGGTGGTTCGTTAATCAGCTTCTCACCTTAATATTTGCTGACCGCCTGATTTACTTGAAGCGTTCCCTGGCGGATTTTGCGGCCTGGACCATGGAGTCAACAGCCATTTCCACCCCTGACTTCATGTCCTCCCAGGCACCTTCCCCAGCTTCCTGGAGTTGTTCCATTTTCTGCAGAGCATCATCGCGGTGTTTTTTTATTTCCTCCACCTGCTGCAGGTATTCCATTTTCGCTTCTGCCCCAACCTGTTCAGCCTTGGCGTTCAGACGATCAATTTCAGCGTTCCACTCGTCGATTTTGGCTTTTAGTTTTTGTACAAAAGCATCTCTTTGTTCACTCATGATATCTCCCTGGATTTGATAGTGTAAATAAGCACCCTTTACAATGTCGGCCTCATTGCGCAAACTCAAGTTTAATACGGATGAGCATGCAGCTGCCCATGCTGTTAAAATGTAAACCTGAATTAAAAAGCTCAGCCAGTGTAAAAGCTGTTTTTACTGGATAGCATGCAGAAAATCCCTCAAGCGTTCTGTGGGGGGATTTTCATACAGTTCTTTGGGATCCCCGTCATGTACGACACTTCCGTTGTCCATAAATATAAGCCGGTTGCCTACATTCAGGGCAAAACGAATCTCGTGGGATACTACTATCATGGTCATGCCTTCTTCAGCAAGGGAGCGCATCACCGATAGAACTTCACCTTTGAGTTCCGGGTCCAAAGCGGAGGTTGGCTCGTCAAAGAGCATGAGCTTGGGTTTTACTGCCAGTGCCCTGGCAATGGCCACCCGCTGCTGTTGACCGCCGGAAAGCTGCGAGGGATGATAATGGGCTCTTTCTGCCAGGCCCACCTTGGTCAACAGTTCCATGGCCTGGTCATTGGCCTCCTTTTTATCAGTACCCCTGACTTTTCTTGGACCAAAGGCCACATTTTCCAGGGCGGTCATCTGGGGAAAAAGGTTGAACTGCTGAAAGACCATGCCTGCTTCCTGGCGTATGTGTCGAAGATCGGTCCCGGGATCCACCACGCTTTTACCATCCACCAGCAGATCGCCGGATGTAATGGTCTCCAGGACGTTGATGCATCGAAGCAGGGTGGATTTGCCGGAGCCTGAGGGGCCCAAAACGACCACTACTTCCCCGGAATTTATGGACAGGTCGATATCGTGCAGGACCTGGGAGTCTCCAAAGCTCTTGCACACCTTTCTGCATTCTACGATTTTCATATGATCTTCATTCTCCGTTCGAGCCAGCGAAGTGAAAGCGCCAGAACAGTTGTCAACACGAGATAAATAATGGCCACTGCGGTCCAGACTTCCAGGGCCCTGAAAGATGAAGCCATAATTTCCTGCCCCTGGCGGGTCAGTTCTCCGACTCCTATAACTATAAACAGGGAAGTATCCTTGAGTCCGATAATAAACTGGTTGCCCAGAGGAGGAATCATCCTGCGAAAGGCCAGCGGGCCTACAATGTACCGGGTTACCTGAAACCTGGACAGTCCCAGGGCCAGACCGGCATCAACATAACCTTTATTTATGGACAGAACCGCTCCCCTGACGATTTCCGCAATATAGGCCCCGGCGTTGATGGCCAGAACCAGAATGGCTGCATATACCCCGGTCATTCGTATGCCCATGGCCAGGGGCAGGGCGAAATAGACGAACATGGCCTGGACAACAATGGGCGTACCCCTGACAATCCATACATAAATGGCACCGGCATAATTGATAACAGGTATCCTGTAAGCCAGGATAAGGCCGGTAAGAACTCCAAGCGCCATACCACCCAGAAGACCGTAAACGGTTATGTGGATGGTCAGCTTGACTCCCTGCATCAATTGCGGGAGAGTGGAAAGGACGAATTCGTATTGAAAATCCATAAGTCAACCATAAGGTAAAAGTGGTATTAAAATGAAAGGGAAACTCTATAAGAAACCGGTGAGGGGAAAGCCCCGCAGGAGATTTAACGTAACCATTCAGGGGATGCCTCAAACGGCCCGGGGACAGTCCCGCACTTATTTTTTTCTGATGAACAATTTACAGATGTGAGCGTTAGAAAAATAAGTGCGGGACAGTCCCCAAGGCCTTGTGCAAGTAATCACCACCGAGGAACCCCCTGAATGGTTACGCGGGGACTACAATTGACTACCTCCTGAATGCTTACGATTTAACCTGCGGGGCTCTATGTTATCTGGGGTTGGGGGCTTCACCGAACCATTTTTTGTATATCTCGGCGTATTCACCAGAGTCTACCAGCTCCAGAAAGGCGACATTAACATCGTTTCGCAGTTCGCTGCCCAATGGAAATCCGATGCCGTAGGACTGGGACTGCATGCGGGGTCCCACAGCCTTGACCTGGTCGTCACCAGCAGTCTGGATATAGTACAAAACATTGGGGGTGTCATGCATGGCTGCGTCCACCCTGCCGGCGCGTACTTCCATGTATGCAGCTTCGATATTGGGGAACTGGACAATGTCTGCCGGGTTGAGCCTGGGAGCATGGTCTGCGCTGGTGGTCCCGGTACGCACAGCAATTGTCCTGCCCTCTATGTCTTCAGGTCCCTGAATTTCGTCATTGTCCTTCATGACCATAATGCTTAAGCCACTGTCGTAGTAAGGATGTGAAAAATCTACAACCTTTTCACGTTCTGCAGTAATGGTAATTCCTGCCAGAGCGGCATCTACACTGCCTGTCTGCAATGCCGGAACAATGCCGGAAAAGTCCATGGGCTGCAGTTCATATTCTACGCCAAGTCTATCAGCAATAGCATCCCAGAGATCAATATCAAAACCTACATATTCACCTGTGTCAGAGTCTCTGAATTCAAATGGTACAAATGCTGTGTCCACTGCAACAGTAAGTTTTTTAGCATGCAGCGAAGATGCAAACATACTCATGAACATAAAAACACCTAACAGCAGGCATAAAAAAAATCCACTCCTTTTCATCGATACCTCCATAAAGTAAAAGATAAACACACAACCTAAAGCAGACTAAGAACAAAATCTATAAACAAAAATGATTTAACTGTTTAGACATTTGCATGTGGCATGGGACTGACTCTCACAGCATTTTTTTGATTATTATTTCGCAAAAATATAACAAAGCGGCTGCGGTAACTGCCATCTTCTTTAATTGTAAGTGGTTAGATTGTTGCAAAATGCTGACAAGTGAGGGTGTGCTAAAATTGAATGCCGGCATGTTCATTAAATTATATATTTTTATTATATACCTGGAGCATCAGGTATTTAAAAAGATACAGTAATGGAATGGTTGTGTGAAAAAATGATACTGTTTTTTATCCGACGGTTGGATAACTGTCAAATATTTTTTAATGAGGAGGATGTCCGGGACAAAAGTGGTCAGGAGACAGGTGAGATGTGACTGCAAAAAGTTATTTTTGCAGTCAGAAAAGTCAGAGATCAGTAAAAACAAAGCGTTATGTAGATTGTTGGCTGCTGAATTCTTAATTGCCTGACTTTTTGCAGGTGCATCGTGAAGTTGAGAGGTTAACTCTTTTTTGCAGGCATGGCACTGTTACCTGTATATGAACCCTTGCCTATCGGGGCTATATCTGCCAAAAGGTGCTGTACCCGGGGGATAATATTTTTTTCAGAGGATGTCCAGACAAAATGAAAAGCTTGATGCGCAACGTGCTTAACTTGAGACAGCACAACAGGGTTGTGGTTACGGGCATAGCCGGGGGCGGCAAGACTGTTTTTCTGACCTCGCTCATTTCTCATCTCATGGAGTTCGGCCAGGGGCAGTTCCATGTGGGCAGGGGAGTGGACATCTCCGATTTCAGGGAGCTTTCCGGCAGGGAGAAATGGCCCCC
>NZ_QYZY01000146.1:0-1866 GCF_003838035.1 Desulfonatronospira sp. MSAO_Bac3
CATCGCCGAATACAACCAGGATGAGAAATGGCACCGGGCTGTGCGCATTCCTGTCCTCATCAGGCAGATCCAGAAAAAAACAGAGCCAGAAACAGGAAAAAATTTATGAAAAAAGAACTTAGAAGGGTGCTGATTATATCCATTGGGCTGAGCATCTTTGTAGTCCTGCTGACGCTTTCCCTGCCCTTCAACATGATCATGCTCTTTCGCTGGGTGGTCCCCAGTGAAAGCATCTCCAGCATTGCGGTAATCGCCATGGCTGCTGTGGGGGGGCTTCTTTTCATGACCATCTTTGATGTGCTTCGCTTTGCCCTTTTGCGGCGTTTCGCCAAATATCTGAACCATCAGCTGGGGGAAAAAATTCTGCACAAAATGTTTCAGGAGCGGGCCCTGGGGCAGAAAGGAGATGCGTCCACGGCCATGAGTGATCTGTCCAAGGTCAGGGGGTTTCTCAACTCCCCCACTTCCACCGCTTTCCTGGACACCGCTATTTCCCCACTTATGCTGCTCATTGTATTCTACATCAGCCCGCTAATGGGTATACTGGCCATTTTGTGCATCATGGTCATCCTGGGCACCAAGCTGGCCACCAGGAAATCCACAAGAGAGCTGTTACGCCGGTCCAACATGGGCTTTGCCCGGGCCAACAATTTTGCCCAGGAATGCGTGCACAACTCCCAGGCGGTGAGGGCCATGGGCATGCAGCCCCAGTTGATCCATAAATGGAGGGGGATGCAGGATGAAATGGTCCGGGACCAGACCGAGGCCAGCGAAAAGGCTGGAGTGCATTCAGCCATTACCAAGTCCATGGGCTGGATCATGCAGGTGCTGCTCATGGGTGTGGGATTTTCCCTCATGCTCATGGGAGAGATAGACAGCGCCCTGGTCATAATCGCGGTAATCATTGCCGGGCGGGTAATCATGCCCATGCAGATGGCGGTCGACGGCTGGCAGAATTACCAGGACGCCAAGGATGCCTTCCATCGTCTTAAAAGCTATCTGGAAGGCATGGAGGAAAAAGAAAAGGAAGTCAGCCTGAAACTGCCCGAACCGCAGGGAAATCTAAAAGCCGAGTCCATAGTGTACGCCCACGGCGGCAAGCCTATAATCAAGGGCGTAAGCTTTGACCTGCAGGCCGGCCAGACCCTGGGGCTCATAGGTCCAAGCGGGGCTGGCAAAACCACCCTGGCCAGAATAATGACCGGAGCGGTTCGTCCTCAAAACGGCATTCTGCGCCTGGATGGAGCGGACATGCACCAGTGGGACCAGGAGCAACTGGGACCTCACATTGGTTACCTGCCCCAGGAAGTGGAGCTATTTGCCGGAACCATCGCCCAGAATATAGCCAGGTTTCAGGAGGTCTCCCTGGAAGAAATCCGGGAGGCTGCCCGGAAGGCCGGCCTGGAAGAGATAATCGAGTCCATGCCCCAGGGGTTTGAGACCATGCTGGAAGAAAGAGGGCTGAACCTCCCCGGCGGTCTGCGCCAGCGCATCGGCCTGGCCAGGGCCTTGTTCGGCGACCCCAGGATACTTATCCTGGACGAACCTGATGCCAGCCTGGACCAGCAGGGCATAGATTCCCTGACAGAGATCCTGAAACGTTCCAGGGATGAAGGCAAAACCGTCATCCTGGTTACCCACAGGCCTAAGCTTTTGCAGTTTACGCATCAGTTGCTCATGCTCAAGAACGGCCAGGTGGCCATGTACGGACCGAGTAAGCAGGTGCTGCAGAAGCTGCTTCCGGGTAAGTGAGACGTTTGGACGTATGGGCGTTTGGGCGTATGGGAGTATGGGAGTAGGGGCGTATGGGAGTATGGGAGTAGGGGCGTATGGGAGTGTGGGAGTGAAGACGTGTGGACGTATGGG
>NZ_QYZY01000147.1:0-1027 GCF_003838035.1 Desulfonatronospira sp. MSAO_Bac3
CGTGGGAACATTCCCTGGACGCTCCGCGTCCACAATGACCGCAGGAGCGGTCGGGCTACGCTCCCACGCAGAGCGTGGGAGCGATAAACCCCCAGATTATGCAGGCATTATGTAACACTTATTTTATGACAAACCCTAAGAAGGCCCTATGAACAACTGGATATTTTTATCATACCCGCTGAATCCCCAGGCCCCGGCTTACGGTGGTGGACACGGCTTTGCCGAGAAAAAAGTCAAGCAGATGGACCAGGGAGATTCCTGCGACACCAAGAGCTGGTCCATGTCCAACCACATAGGCACTCATATTGATTTCCCCAGGCATTTCTCAACCAGAGGCAAGGATATTGATGATTACGACCCTGAATTTTTCATTTTTTTTCAGGTCTTCATTGCAGACATATCCCCGGCTGAACCAGAGCTGATCATTACCCCTGACCACTTAGACATATCACAGGCTCCAGCAGACACAGACCTGTTGCTCATCAGGACTGGATTCGGCGGGTTAAGAGGACGGGACACCTACTCGCAGAACAACCCGGGATTCCATCCCGACCTGGCGGATTATCTGCGGGAAAGGCTGCCTGCACTGCGAGCACTCGGAGTTGACAGCATCTCCCTGTCTTCCTATGCCCACCGTGACCTGGGACGAGAGGCTCACAGGGCTTTTCTGCTGGACAGTAACCACCCCATACTGCCCTTAGAGGATATGCACCTGGAGCAGATTGACGGCCAGATAGAGATTGAGCAGGTAATAATCGCCCCCCTACGCGTCACCGGGGCAGACGGCGCACCATGTACAGTCCTGGCGAAGGTAAAAGGGCGGTAATTTCCTTGCCCGGCCTTAAAGATCACAATCAATAGCAGCTGCATTGTGACGGAGCCAATTCAAAGATTAAAGATAAAAGAACCTGTCCACGAATCAACGCAAATTTACACGTAACCATTCAGGGGGTGCCAGCAATCGCCACCCTGAATAGACTTGAGGCGTACTCCCCAACAGTGAGCGGCAAAGCCGCCCGTGTGCAAC
>NZ_QYZY01000148.1:0-6368 GCF_003838035.1 Desulfonatronospira sp. MSAO_Bac3
CTTTCGAGGATATGTTCGCCGACTTCGGCGGGGCCCTGCCCGCACCCACCCAGTTCGTCATCGGCCTTAGCCGGTTTGTATCCCAGAACGTATTGTGGATCCTGGGGGGGCTGATCGCGACGGTCCTGGGCATAAGGCTTTTTTACCGCACGGAAAGAGGCAAGACCCTGATTGACGAATGGATTCTCCATGCCCCGGTTTTCGGGCCGCTTCTGCGCAAGGTGGCCGTGGCCAGGTTCAGCCGGACCATGAGCACCATGATTTCCTCGGGGGTGCCGATACTAAGTGCCCTGGACATTGTCTCGCGCACCGCCGGGAACAAGAGCGTGGAGCATGCGGTGCAGGAGGCCAAGCAGAGCATCACCGAGGGCCAGAGCCTGGCCGAGCCCTTGTCCGAGACAGGTATCTTTCCGCCCATGGTCACCCAGATGATCTCCATCGGGGAGACTACCGGGGCCCTGGACGGCATGCTGGAAAAGATAGCCGACTTCTACGACGACGAAGTTGATGTGGCCGTGGATACTTTGACCTCGCTTCTGGAACCCATTATGATTGTTTTTCTGGGCGTAGTGGTGGGCGGTCTGGTCATCAGCATGTACCTGCCCATTTTTCAGATTGCGGACGTGGTGGCATGATGAGGCAGGACACATTCTGATGGGTCGGACCTGTCGGACACGTCAGACAGGTCCGACAGGTCCGACAACACAGAAGCAATAAATTACAAAAGGAGGACACAATGACTAAAGACCCGGTAGTGGCCGTAGCAGGGGCCACCGGTGCAGTTGGAAGAGAGATGCTCAGGATCCTGGCCGAGAGGGATTTTCCGGCCAAAGAGATTATTCCCCTGGCCTCGTCCAGGTCCGCCGGCAGCAAGATAGAATACAAGGACAGCAAGCTCATCGTACAGGAACTCACAGAAGATTCCTTCAAGGGAGTGGACCTGGCCATATTTTCCGCAGGTGGGGGTACCTCTGAAAAGTATGCCCCCATTGCCGCAAAGAGCGGCTGCGTGGTGGTGGACAACTCCAGCTTCTGGCGAATGGATCCCGATGTGCCCTTAGTGGTGCCCGAGGTGAATCCGGAAGACCTGGAAAAGCACCAGGGTATCATTGCCAATCCCAACTGCTCCACCATCCAGATGGTGGTGGTGTTAAAGCCTCTGCACGACGTAAGCAGGATAAAAAGGGTGGTGGTTTCCACCTACCAGGCTGTGTCCGGGTCCGGCCAGAAGGCGGTGCACGAGCTGGAAACCCAGGTCAAGCAGCTCTTCAACATGGAAGAAGTCACCCCCAGCGTCTATCCCTACCAGATAGCCTTCAACTGCATCCCGCACCTGGATGCCTTCCTGGACAACGGCTACACCAAGGAAGAGATGAAAATGGTCAATGAGACCGTGAAGATCATGGGTGATGAAAGCGTAAAGGTTACCGCCACCACGGTAAGGGTGCCGGTGTTTTTCGGGCACAGCGAATCCTTGAATGTCCAGACCGAGTCCAGGATAAGCCGGGAGGATGCCAGGGCCATTCTCACACAGGCCCCGGGGATCAGGGTCATGGACAATCCCGAGGAAAAGATATACCCCATGCCTCTTTTTGCAGCAGGCAAGGATGAGACCTTTGTGGGCCGCATCCGCGAGGACCAGAGCACCGAAAACGCCCTGGACATGTGGGTTGTGGCGGACAATATCCGCAAGGGTGCAGCCCTGAATGCAGTGCAGATTGCAGAGTTTCTGCTGGTCAAGGATCTGGTGCGGGTACCGTAACAGAGGTCAGAGATCAGAGATCAGAAGTCAGTGGTCAGAGGTCAGAAGATAGAGGCCAGAAGACAGAGTTCAGAGGATCATGCTGGCTGCGCTGACCACGCGAGGCGCGTGGCTGGTCACGCTAACCACGCGAAGTGCGTGGCAGCGCGCGTGGCAGGCACATGAGTAGCAGGTCTTTTCGTTTTATAATTTGTTGATTTCATGCAGGAGTAAACCAAGTGGCTCACGTTGCAGGCACCCGGGAATATCTGGACAAGCTTGTCTCCCTGCCCCGGCCGGGTGAGGAGAATATTTTCGCCTTCTATGATCACCGCCTGGAGATGATCTGCAAGGATCCCAGGATGATGCTCATTCCCCTGGATGATCACATGATCCACCGCGGGGACGGCGTATTTGAGACAGTAAAATACCTGGGCCGCAGGGTGTATCAGCTGGAAGCGCACCTGGAGCGCATGGAAAAGAACTGCCGGGCCATATTTATCAGGCCTCCTCTGAGCTGGGAGCACATCCGGGAGATGGTCCTGGAAACGGCCAGAGCCGGGGGGCAGGATGACGGATACCTAAGCCTGTTCATCGGCCGCGGCCCTGGCGGGTTTGCCATTGACTACCGGGAATGCCCCTGGCCCAGCCTGTATATTGTAGCCAGGAGGTTCAACTATCTGCCCGAGAGCATGTGGGAAAAGGGTGTACGGGCCTGCAAGTCCGAGCACCCGGCCAAGCCGTCCTTCATGGCCAGGATCAAGTCGGTCAACTACCTGCCCAATGTACTCATGAAAAAGGAGGCCGTGGACAAAGGCTGCGATTTTGTCCTGTGCTTTGATCAGCATGGATTTCTGGCCGAGGGCTGCATAGAAAACGTGGTGGTGGTGGATCAGAAGGGGCGCATCCTGGTGCCGGAGCTGAACAACGCCCTGCCGGGCACCACCCTCATGCGCGCCCTGGAACTCATCAAGGACGAGATGACCTTTGTATTCCGGCCCATAAGCGAGGAAGAAATCTACGAGGCCCGGGAGGTCATCCTCCTGGGCACCACCCTGGATGCCATGAGCATTGTCCGCTACAACGGCAAGCCCATACACGACGTCCGCCCCGGCCCGGTGAGCAAAAGGCTGCGCGAGCTCCTGGTGCGGGATTTGGAGGAGAACGGGGTAAAATTATAGCCGTCCGTATCCTTACTCTACAATGATTTTTTCAGCGGAGGATGAGTCAATTTCTCCCATGATGGCGGCTTCACTTAGGCCCCTGGAGTGCAGGTTACTGAGCATGTCCCGGGCCTGGTCCGGGGGGCAGCAGATGAGAAGGCCCCCGGAAGTCTGGGGGTCGAACAGGATATCGCGCTTGGCCGGAGTGATCCCGTCTGAGTATTCCACGATATTTTCCCGGAACTGCCGGTTTTTGTGCGCCCCGGCCGGGACCATGCCCATGGAGGCGAATTCTAAGGCTTCGGGCAGCACCGGGAGGCTGCCGAAATCAATTTTCAGGCTGACTTTTGAGCCGCAGAGCATTTCGGCCATGTGTCCCAGCAGGCCGAATCCGGTTATATCGGTGCAGGCATGAACATCGTATTGGCGCATAACTTCGGCTGCGGCTTTGTTGAGTTCGGCCATGAGCCTGGTGACCTTTTGGATATGTTCCTGGGAGGCTGCTCCACCCTTGATGGCGGTGTTGACAATGCCAGTGCCCAGGGGCTTGGTCAGGATGAGCCTGTCCCCGGCCTGGAGGTTTTTCTTGGTCAGGATCTTGTCCGGATGCACAAACCCGGTTACGGAAAGACCGTATTTAAGCTCTGCATCTTCTACACTGTGTCCTCCCACCAGGACGGTACCTGCCTCGCGCATCTTGTCCAGACCTCCCATGAGGATCTGACGCAGAACTTCCAGGTCCATTTTACCCAGGGGAAAGCCTACCAGGTTCATGGCGGTTTTGGGCTCTCCGCCCATGGCATAGACGTCGCTTAAGGCATTGGCTGCGGCGATCTGGCCGAACCAGTAGGGATCGTCCACGATGGGGGTAAAAAAATCCACGGTCTGTATAAGGGCCAGGTCATCCGAGACCTTGTACACCCCGGCGTCGTCGGCCCGGTCCAGGCCCACTATGAGGTTGGAATCCTTGGGGAACTCCAGCCCCTGCAAAGCTTTGTCCAGGTCCCCTGGAGGCAGCTTGGAAGCTCAGCCGGCGCCTTTGACGGTTTCCGTGAGGCGTTTTTTTGTCTCTAAGTTTGATATGTTCATATCCTGTGTGTAACCTGAGAAGAACCCGGCAGTCCAATTTAAAATATCAATAGAAAGCCTGGATTGCTATTGAAAATATCAATACGCAGGCCTAAAAAAAAGCCCGGGAGATTCTCCCGGGCTTTTTTAGGTTTTTTGTTTTCTTTTTACTGGGCCTGTTCCTGGTATTCTTCCTTCATGAGCTTGGAGGAAATGGGAGTGATGTTTGCATCCCCGCAGAACAGGTCTTCCCTGGTGGTGCCCATGAGGGCCTCGGCCAGGACATCATCCATGTGCTGTACCGGCATGACCTCCAGGCCCTTGAGCACATTGTCCGGGACTTCCTGCAGATCTTTCTGGTTGGCTTCGGGGATGATGACCTTGTTTATATCACCGCGCCTGGCAGCCAGGAGCTTTTCCCTGAGACCGCCTATGGGCAGAACCCTGCCGCGCAGGGTGATTTCCCCGGTCATGGCCAGGTCGTTACGCACCGGCAGGTTGAGTAGCGACGAAACCAGGCTGGTGGTCAGGGTGATGCCGGCTGAAGGTCCGTCCTTGGGGGTTGCTCCTTCCGGGACATGCACGTGTACGTCTATTTCCTTGTAGAAGTCCGACTTGAGGCCGAATACGTCCGAGCGGGAGCGTACATAGCTAAGGGCCGCCTTGGCGCTTTCCTTCATGACGTCGCCAAGCTTGCCGGTGATCTCCACCTTGCCCGTGCCGGGCATGAGGGCCACTTCCACCAGGAGGATTTCGCCCCCTACTTCGGTCCAGGCCACACCGTTGGTTACACCAACCAAAGGCTTGTCCTCGCGCTCACCGTGGCGGATCTTGGATACGCCCAGGTAAGAGGGCACACTCTTGGCTGTTACCCGGACCTTTTTGTCCTTTCTGTCCTTTTCTTCGACTTTTTTCTTGGCCACCTTGCGGCAGATGGAGGCGATTTCACGCTCCAGGTTGCGTACCCCGGCCTCCCGGGTGTACTGACGGATTATTTCATTTATGGCCCCCTCGGAAATGGAGACCTGCTTGTCTTCCAGGCCGTGATGTTCCAGCTGCTTGGGCCAGATAAAGTGCCTGGCGATGCGGTTTTTCTCGGTTTCCAGATAGCCTGGCAGCTTGATTATTTCCATACGGTCCTGCAGGGGCGCTGGGATGGCCTGCAGGTAGTTGGCCGTGGTGATGAAGAAGATGTTGGACAGGTCGTAATCCAAGTCCAGGTAATGGTCGCTGAAGGCGGAGTTCTGTTCCGGGTCCAGCACCTCCAAAAGTGCTGCCGAAGGGTCCCCCCGGAAATCCATACTCATCTTGTCCACTTCGTCCAGGCAGAAAACCGGATTGTTGGTTTCCAGCCGTTTCAGGCTCTGCAGGATTTTGCCGGGCATGGCCCCGACATAGGTCCGCCTGTGACCCCGGATCTCGGCCTCGTCGCGCACACCTCCCAGAGAAAGCCTGATGAACTCACGCTGGGTTGCCCGGGCCACTGATTTGGCCAGGGATGTCTTGCCCACTCCCGGCGGTCCCACCAGGCACAGGATGGGCCCGCGCATTTTTTCCACCAGGCTCTGTACGGCCAGGTATTCCAGGATTCTCTGCTTGGGCTTTTCCAGACCGTAATGGTCTTCATCCAGGATCTTTTCCGCCTTGGTGATGTCGGTGTCTGTCTCCCTTAGTTCGTTCCAGGGCAGGGACAGCACCCAGTCCACATAGTTCATGAGTACGCTGTACTCCCCGGCATTGGGGGGCATGCTGCGCAGTTTCTTGATTTCTTCCGAGGCCTTGTCCTTGGCCTGCTGGGGCATGTTTTTCTGGTCCACCTTTTCCTGCAGCACATCCAGCTCGGCCTTGGGGTCGTGATCGCGGCCCATTTCCTTGTGAATGGCCTTTAGCTGCTCGGACAGGTAATACTCCCTCTGGTTCTTTTCCATCTGGTTCTTGACCCTGGACTTGATCTTTTTTTCCAGGGAGAACACCTCGATTTCGCCCTGCAGGTGGGCATAAGCCATCTGCAGGCGCTTGAAAGGATCGAATTCCTCCAGAACCTCCTGTTTTTCGTTAAAGTCCACCTTGAGATGGGGCATGATGGCGTCAGCTATGGCCCCGGGGTCATCCATGTTCTGGATGGACTGTACGGATTCCTTGGCGATTTTGGTGTTGGCCTTGGAGTATTCTTCCAGGGACTCCTTGGTGGCCCGGACCAGGGCCTCTGTTTCGGAATGGTCGTTTTCCTCTTCCGGCAGGAAATGGGTCTCCACTTCAGGGACCTCTTCCTCGAAATCGACCTTTTCCGGGTTTACCGCCGCCCGGTGCAGGCCCTCAAAGAGAACCTTGACCGTGCCGTCGGGCAGACGAAACATCTGCAGGATCCTGCTTACGCATCCGCAGGCATAGATGTC
>NZ_QYZY01000149.1:0-6665 GCF_003838035.1 Desulfonatronospira sp. MSAO_Bac3
TGCCACATGCAAAGCGCTAAACAGATACTCCTGTCCAAAGAACTTACTGAATACCCTTTGAAAATCCTCGTTATTCACTGGTTTACCAATGTAATCATCCATGCCTGCCTCCAGAAATCTCTCCCGGTCACCAGGCTGGGTATGGGCGGTTACTGCGATTATTGGAATCCGGGGATTGGGGGATTGAGGAATTGAGGAATTGAGGGATTCTGGGATACGTACTTCTGCAGTCGGTCTCTCATCTCTGATCTCTGATCTCTGACCTCTGACCTCTGCGCCATGCTCCATGCCTGCCCCGTTAAACAGCCCAAAGGGCTCCCTGTCGTAGACTGGGGTTTCACTGGGGCCCCATGCCCCCTGCTCCATGCTTCTTATCCGCTGCGTCGCCTCTACCCCGGTCATCACCGGCATCTGGATGTCCATGAGTATGCAGTCAAAGTTCTGTTCCTGGAACAAGTCTACGGCTTCCTGCCCGTTATTGGCCAGGAGGACATTATGCCCCTGCTTTTCCAGCATCGTTTTCATAAATAACTGGTTCAACCTATCGTCTTCAGCCAGAAGGATGTCCAGGTACTTTTTGGACTCTGGCTTAGTTGTGGCTGCAGTAACTGATTCCAAGTGATCCACAGCCGGCAGGGTAAAAGGCAGGACCACGTGCACTGTGGTCCCCCGGTCCACTTCACTTTCAACGGAAATGTTCCCGTTCATCATATCCACCAGGCGTTTGACTAAGGACAGACCAAGGCCTGCGCCCTGGTATTTGCGTGTATACGATCCATCCACCTGTACAAAGGGGTTGAACAAAGTGCTCAGTTTGTCATCGGGGATGCCTATGCCGGTATCGGACACTGAAAATTTCAACCTGGTATCTCCGCCTTTGGCCCCAGAAATAGAAGTCAGGTGGACCTGGACGCTGCCACTTTCTGTAAACTTCAAGGCATTGCCCACCAGGGTGAACATGACCTGCTTGACCCGGGTCTTGTCGCCACTGACTTGCTCTGGAACATCAGGCTCCATGGAAAATTCCAGAACGATCCCTTTTTTAAGGGCTTCTGCGGAAAACAAGTCTGACAAGGAGTCAAGTAATTCTCCAGTTCTAAATTCTGCAGAGCAAATGCTCATTTTACCGGCCTCGATGTTGGACAGTTCCAGAATGTCCGAAAGCAGGCGGACGAACCTTTCGGATGACTGAATAGCCAGGTTGACGAATTCCTGCTGTTCACCATTCAGGTCCGTGGTCTGCAACAGCTGCATCATGCCCATGATGCCGTTGAATGGAGTACGCAGTTCGTGGCTCATGTTGGCCAGAAACTTGGACTTGGCGATGTTGGCTGCCTCGGCTTGTTCTTTGGCCTGGATAAGTTCTTTTTCAGCCGCTTTGCGCCGGGAAATATCCCGGGCAATTCCAACTGCATGCCATCTTCCCTGTAGCAAGACAGAAGACATGGAAAGCGAAATGGGAATCTCCAGGCCATCCTTGCCAATAGCTGACAATTCAATTGTTTTGCCCACTGCATTTCCCTGACCTGTCCTTTGAAATTCCGGCATGGCTTTTGTGATGTCTGTATGATATCTTTCAGGTGCCAGGAGATGATGCAGGCTTTTCCCCATGACTTCTTGTGCAGTATATCCGAATATTGATTCGGCCATGGGGTTCCAGTATGATATTTCGCCGTCAGGTCCCATCATGATAATTGCGTCATGGGCTGAGTCAGTAACCGCCTGCATTCTTTCCTGGCTCTCCCGCAGGGATTCCTCGGCCCGTCTGCGCTCAGCCAGTTCGTTGTTCAGCTTCAGAATGGAGTCGGAAACCTTGCGGGACATCTGGTTGAAGGACCTGGTCAGGTTGCGGACCTCCACAAATCGGGACTTTTCCGCGATCTCCTCGGGCTGGTAACCTGACGTCAGCCTGCCGGCGGCCCTTTCCAGCAGACTGACAGGTCTGACAATACCTCTGGTCACGAACATTCCAGCCAGCAGAGCCAGGCCCAGGACGGCCAGGGTTATCAGGATGGTGATCCGGTTCTGGGCTGCAAACCCGGCCATGAAATCTTCTTCCGGCATGGAAACCGCCACCAGCCAGTCAATGCCGGGATCAACCTTGAGCGAGGATACCTGCAGCAGGTGTTTTCGGCCCTGGACCTTAAAATCAAGGAAATGATCCTCCTGAATGGCATCCAGATCTTCAAACCGGAACATTAGAGAACGGACAGCCTCACGCACAGCAGGGACTTCACTCTCCACCCCCTGCACCCGGCGACTCAGGGACGGAACTTTATCAACCATGAGCACCCGGCCTTTGGAGCTGGCCACCAGATCCCCGGAGCGTTCCATGATAACGGCCTGCCCCTGGTTCCCGATATCCAGATCCCGGAGAAATTCGGAGAGATGGCCGAGAAACAGGTCAATGGAAAGCACTCCCAGAAAATTATCCTGCCGGTCGTAAACCGGACTGCTGGCAGCCAGTGACATGTCCTGTCCGGTAAAAAGGATGTAGATATCACTGTAAACAGGCCCGCCCTTGTCCTGGGCAAGTTTATACCAGGGTCTGGTCCGTGCATCGAATTCCGTCAGGACGTCAATTTCCCGGTCTTGTCTTGCGTCGGAATCCAGGGCGATCTTGCGAAAAGTCCCAGCTTGGAACCTGTCCGTAACAATGACATAGCGGGAGTCATTCCTTGGCTCCCTACCGCTGTTGGCCAGGCCCCCCAGAGCATTGCCGAAACTGATGCTGGTTAACGTGGGGAACAGATCCACCTGTTCGGCAAAACGGGCGCTCAAGGCTTCCTGGTCCTGGGCGAGACCGTTGTCCAGAGCTATGGCCCGGGCATTGACATGGTTTATCTGATGGGGCAGGAGCAGGTAATCCTGCACATGTTCATTGATGCGCTCCACGACCTCAGCCCGCAATTGAAGGGCCACATCATTTACTGCTCTTTTTCCGGTGTAATAAGAAAAAAGGCCCACCAGCGCCACTGCAGCAACTGTCACCACTGCAAAAAGAGCAAGCAGCGCAGCTTTCAGTGAAATACCGCGAGTAAAGAGTTTCATAAATCTAAATTAACTGCCTTTAACTAAGTTACAGGCCTGGCCAGCGTTAGCCATACCTCTGTACATAAATCATACCTTGAACTTAGATACCAGCTCCTTGAGCCGCTCCGCCAGCCTGGAGAGCTCCTCGGAGCTCTGCTTGACCTGGACCCCGGAGCTCTTCATCTCTTCCGTATCCATATTCACCTCGGATATGTCCCTGGCCACATCTTCGGCCACCGAGGAGACCTGAGACACGTTCTCATTCACCTGCTGATTGCCCTGGGAGGCCTGGCTCACGTTCTCAGCTATCTCCTGGGTGGCGATGTTCTGTTCCTCTACTGAAGCAGCAATCGTGCTGATGATGGAATCAATATCGCTTATGATCTGGCTGATCTCCTGAATCTCCTCCACAGTTAAGCTGGTCTCGCTCTGAATATTCTCAACCTTGTCCCTGATCTCTTCAGTGGCCTGAGCGGTCTGTTGGGCCAACTCCTTGATCTCGTTGGCCACCACAGCAAAGCCCTTTCCTGCTTCACCGGCCCGTGCCGCCTCAATGGTTGCATTAAGGGCCAGAAGGTTTGTCTGGGAAGAAATTGCAGTAATTGTATCAGTGACCTTACTGATCTCCTGGGCTGCATTGCCCAGTCTATCTATCCGCTGGGAGCTCTGCCTGGATTTCTCCACGGCATTGCCAGTAATATCTTTGGCATTTTCCGTATTCTGAGCGATCTCGGAGATGGTGGCGCCCATCTCCTCGGAGGAAGTAGCCACAGTGTTGACTTTGCTGGAAGCCTGCTCCATGGCCGAAGCTATGGAACTCATGCTGGTACTCAGCTCTTCGGCCGCACTGGCCACACCCTGGACCTTGGAGGCGGTGGTCTCGGAGCGCTGGGACATATCTTCGGATATGGCGTTCAGTTCCGTGGAAGAGGAAGCCAGGGTCTCCACCCCGCTGTTTATATCCCCGAACATATTGCGCAAGCTATCCGCCATATCATTCAAGGCGTCAGCCAGAATGCCCACCTCGTCTCTCTGTTTGATATCAAGCCTCTGGGTCAGATCACCCTGGGAGATCTGCTGAGCAAATCCAACTCCCTTGGAAAATGGACTTAGCACAGCCCACCCCATGACAAACCTGACCACCAAAAGCAGGATTACTAATAGACCTGCGGTAACACCCATCAAGATCTGAGTCATTTGGCTTATCATACCCTGTTCATCAGAGATATCCAGGATGTAGGCGGTCACACCCACTTGATTCCCGGCATAATCCTTGATGGGAAAGAAGGACAGGGCGTAGTGACCCTCTTGTACAAGGCTTAGCTCCTCTCTCCCCATGTCGAGGAGATCTGCTGTAATTAAGTCACTGTAGCGACTGTCCCCGATAGCCTCCACGTACCTGTTGTCAATTAACGGGAACTGGCTCTCATCCTGAAGCCCGGTGGCGATATCCAGGAGCTCTCGGTTCATATAAATCATTACTTCTTCACCTGCTGCGGCACCTGCTGCTTCTACTATAGGCTCAAAATCCATGAGCAGCTCTACCGAACCCAGGTGATCACTATTCTGATCGGAAACAGGCAGAACATTACGCAGAGTGAAGCCGCCCCTGCCTACTTCTATTCCCTGCGCTGGTTCTTGCTGCTGGTTTACGTGCATAACTGTTGCACGAAACTCTGAAATATCGTCAGATATATCCACCCACTCCCCGTCCTGCATGGCATTGTGATCCCTCCACAACCGAACCAGGCTGCGGCCATTGGGGAGATGAAAATGCAAGGTCAACTGCTGATCGGAAAACTCTTGATAACCCTCCATTTGAGCGGAAAGCTTCTCCCGTAACATTTCCCTGGCCTCCTGGGATTCCGGGGATTCCGGGTCGTTTATGTTGCCCTCCAAGGCAAGGTTGTATGCCTGGATCACCTCCGGCAACCGAGAAAAAGTGGAGGCTACAGATTGAGCCTCCTGGATGGTTAAATCCACGGAGGACTCTATCTCGGCACGTTTATTTTTACTGATCTGAGAAATAAACTCGTCACTGACCTTCTGGGTTTGATCATTCAAGACCCAAAACAACACCCCTATAAAAACAATCAAAATAATTGTCAGGGGAATAAAAACCTTGAAGCTCAAACGCAGATTGCGAAAAAAATTCATATTATGCCTCTCATGTCTTCACAATTAAAAATTCATCTGGCAGGCCACTGGTTACGGGCAAACAATGCTGGGCATCCTGGATTTAAGAGGGTGACCGCAGAGCGCCCAATATCTTACACCTCTTCTTCCGGTGTAAGCATTCAGGGGGTGCCTCAACGGCCTGGGGACAGCCCCCGCGATTACCTTCCAGTACAATTTAAATATGACAAACTCTAAGTTGTGAGAACCTTCAAAGATAGTACATAGCGAGGGACAGTCCCCAGACCTTGTGCCAGGAACTCCAACTGAGTGCCTCCTGAATTGTTACCTGTCGGTCGCCCATTACTATACGCCCGGTATTGCGACATTCATGATGCAAAAGGTACATTCCGTCCGGTCCGGTTATTCCCGCGCAAGCGCCCGGGCTGATTGTCCAGACGCCTGCGGCAGGTATTCAGCAGATGTCTGGTCTGCTCTGCCAGGACAGGGGCTTCATCCGGCAGCAGGATGTAGCAGGCGATTCCGGCGGTGCGCGCACTAAGCTCGTCTCGCCAGGTCGAAAACTTTCCTGCTACAATGATCTCGGCCTCATAATCCTCGCGGATCCTTAGAATCTCTTCCTTGGTCAGCTTTTCCGAGAGGCATGAGGAAAGAACAAGAACCATGACCGGGCCTGGAATTGTACTTAGAGCCTGGAAAAGGGACTCTTTGTCCGTGACTGCGATGCGTTTCGCGGACAGTTCTTCCAGAAGGCCCATGGCCTTCCAGAATTTATTGTCTCCCTTTGTGCCGGCCATCAGGATGTGCATAAAAGTATCTCTGGTCATGGATGTTATCCTACATTTCTGGCAGGCCAAGGCACTTATCATGCCAAATCAAATTGTTTGGCGTAACCAACAATAATAATTGTGTATTTGTATTTATGATGCTTTTATCTTTCAGGAACTGTCTGAAGCTTTTGTTACTTTTGGTTACAACAAAGTACCCCTGAAAGCTGAAATTTATCTGTAAAGCCTTTACAGGCAAGTGCTGAGCTGGAATTGAAAGAAACGGGTAAAATTGATACGCTGCTTTGGGCGATACAAAGGCAAATTGTCTGTAAAGCCCGGCAGGTCATAGGCTCTTGGCTGTTTTGAGAAAATGTGTAGATTGGTGACAGAGGGAATGCGTTTTGCGGTCCTCAGACTGATGCCCTGCGGGTACTTAGGGGTATTCAAAATACCAATATACCGTTACTGTCAGTGACTTAACCGTTGAAAGCCTGCCTGCCCAGTTTAACAACGCTGAAAGCGTTCCTGCTTTACTGGTTTTAACTGGGGTTACAAAAAAACAAGAACCACGCTAAGAAGCGTGGCAGGCCTTTGAACCGCAAAGACGCTAAGTACGCAAAGTTAAAGACGCGAAGCAGGTGTATTGTCCAAAACCGGGACACGGTTTTGGACAAGGCTGCCTTTTCATTTGCCGTTATCACGCGAAGCGCGTGACAAATGAAAAAA
>NZ_QYZY01000150.1:0-2387 GCF_003838035.1 Desulfonatronospira sp. MSAO_Bac3
GATAGTGGACCGGGTCTCAACGCCGCAAATTGCCGAAGCCGGCCTTGATGTACTCTACCAGGTCCAGTGGATTTTTAGAAGGGTAGAGAAGGGAGGCTTTTCCAGGGACTCCATCCAGGCTATGGCCGAGGCCGGGGAAGACCTTGCCCGTATGGCCAGGGACAGGGCGGATGAGCTGGTGGAGGAGTGATTGTCATATTTTGCCGTCTGGATTTAGTTTCAGGAAATCCCTTAGAGGGCGGACCAGGTCCTTCAGGGGACGGCCAAAATAGAAGAGCATGTCCTCTTCATGAGCCCCGGTTTTTTCCTGAAAGCCCTGCCGAAAGGAATCGTCAAAAGCCAGGAGGCTGTTTATTTCTTCACGCAGCGTCCCGGGGGCGTTTATTTCCTGTTGCAGCATGTAAGATAGTTCTGTAACAGGGCATTTCTCCTCGTGCATGCAGATGAGCTCGTCCATGGCCGAGCCTTTGGGAAATATATCCGCCCTGGTGAGGCGGTTTTTCTGGTAGTAGTTCATCAGGGGGTCAGGGTTCCAGCATTCCAGGAGGCTGCACTCCATGGGCCTGGAACCGTAAATGCTGCAATGCCCGGAATGCTGGTCCAGGAACAGACATCCCCGGTGACCGGCATTTGCTGACCTGATTTTGATCATTTCCCTGCCCAGGAGCACGGGAGTGCCCATGACATTGTCCAGGGCCGGTTCTCCCCTGCGGTATAGAATCAGGGTGTTTCGGCCGAGGCTTTTTCCGGTTATAAGGGGGAGATCTTCCTGATGCAGGGCCGGGCTGTTTCTGCGGCAGCACTGGCCGCATTTGATGCACTTGCTCCGGGTATGTTCGCTTTTGTTGCCGTATTGCATGGCTTTGACCATTATCCGTTATGATCACGGATTGTCAAATTGTATACAAATGTCAATCATGTCAGTGACTTAATCCTGAAACCATGTCACAAAAAACAAGAAAGTTTGAACCACGAAGGCACAAAGGACACAAAGGAAGAAAGCACAAAGGGTTTTTCATTTGCCGGGAAAACGGCAAATGAAAAGGCATCCTTTTTGAAAACCGTTTCCCGGTTTTCAAAAAATACCCTCCTTACTGTCTTAAACTTTGTGATCTTCGTGTCTTTGTGGTTCAATAATCTTCTTATTTGGGTTGCGGACATGGCCCGCGTTAGGATGAGCAAATGATCAGGAAAATTCTCTTTTCCCTGCTGCTGATTTTTTTCTGGGCTATGCCGGTTTATGCCCTGGATGTACAGGTCCCCTCTGAAGTCGGCCGGGGTGAACCTTTCTGGGTGGATATCAGTTCTGATGATAAGCCGGCGGGAATAAAGGTCGCCTGGATGGACAGGGAGTTTGCAGTTCCCGTGGATCTGCCCGGGGAGCAGAGGGTGCTTCTTGGTGCCGGACTGGATAAAACAGGAGAACATGAACTGAGCCTGGTGTTTGACCTGGATGGAGAAAGCCTGGAAAAGACTTTTAAAATATCTGTAAAGGACAAGGATTACCCGGAGCAGCACCTGAGCCTGCCCGAGGAGATGGTTACCCCTCCCCAGGAGGTCCATGACCGCATCGCCCGGGACAGAGAGCAGATCCGCTCCGCCCTTAGCACCCTGACCATGGACAGGTACTGGGAAGAAGATTTTAAAGAGCCTGTTCCGGGAGACGTCAGTTCTCCATTCGGCGTTCAGAGGTTTTTAAACGGCCAGCCCAGGTCCGCGCACCAGGGAGTGGACTTCAGGGGACCTGAAGGCACGCCGGTAAAGGCCGTAACAGACGGCAGGGTGGTGCTCACCGGTGACTTTTATTACGGAGGGAAGACGGTTATCCTGGATCACGGCCAGGGCATCCATTCTCTTTACATGCATTTGAGCAGCATTGATGTGCAGGAGGATGTCTTTGTATCCCAGGGTGAGAAAGTAGGAGAAGTGGGCATGACCGGCAGGGCTACCGGCCCTCATCTGCATCTCGGGGTTTATGTGCTGGGAGATGCAGTGGATCCCATGTATCTTCTGGACAGGTGATTTATTTTCACCTCGGCGGCTGTTAGAATGGTGGCGGTTATCCCCTTAATCCATAGTAATTATTCACCATGGTCCGGGGACTTTGCAAACAGGACGTAAAAACTCACTCCAAGGAAGCGTAAATCAAAACCTACACACTGGTTTGATAGCCAGGATCTATTCTGTAACATGCATTGAATCAGGTTTGGTGTTTTACGGTTTTGATTAATCACGCCAAAGGCGTGACTACGCGTCCTTTATACAGTTTACGCCCAGTTTGCAAAGCCCCCGGACCATGAATCCGCAACCAGACGCTTAGATTATCCAGCTGAAGCAGATGGGGTGAATAATTACAGTCCATAATCCTTTTTCGATATCGACGTCGA
>NZ_QYZY01000014.1:0-3004 GCF_003838035.1 Desulfonatronospira sp. MSAO_Bac3
AAGTCTGCCTTTATCGCACGCAAATGATGTTCTGGTCCAGTTCTGAGCGGACGACAAGCACCGAGCACCCGGCGTAGCGCACCACCCTGGAGGTGTTGGAGCCGATAAAGTATTCCGTCAGGGTAGGACGATGAGCCGGGATGACTATAAGGTCGGCATTGACTTGCCTGGCGGTTTTCAGGATGCGGCGATAAACAGTTCCCTGGGCCACTATATGCTGGATATCCAGATCCTGGGGCAAGTGACTGGTCACATGTTCATGAAGAAGGTTTTCAGCCTCGCGTACAATCTGGCTGCTCACGTCCTGGGGAAAATAGTTGCCCACTACGGGCATGCCCAGGTCCGGAACAACAGTAAGCACATAAAGGCGGGCATTATAAAACCTGCAGAGTTCCACTGCATTCTGCAGAGCAAGGTTGCGCAGGCGCTCGTCTTCTTCCTGCAGGTCAACCGGAACAAGAATGCGCTGGTACATGATTTATTCTCCTTTTTCCTGGGCCCTGGAGGCCATGAATTTCTGAAATCTCCGGACCTTGATTTTCTGGAATATATATACGGCGAAAAACATGCATACCCCCAGGATCTGCATTCCCAGGCGGTCAAAGGGCAGGTAGACCTCAAATGCGCCCGGCCTGAAGGCGGTGGCGCAGGCCAGAAGCAGAAACAGCCTTTCGTACCACCTGCATTTTATCACCAGCCAGCCCTGAAGGGCAGAGGCAAAGGCGAACATGGCGATAAGTCCGGAAAAGAATATCCAGGCCAGGCGCACAGGATCATCCAGCCATATTACTCCTCCGGCTGCGGTCACCCCGGCAATCATTAGCAGTTCCGTATTGAACAGAAATATAAAAGGCAGAATAACTGTTCTAAGACTGTAATAGAAGGCCTGCACCCCTGTCTTGATGGGATCGGACCTGGCTATAGCCGCTCCGGCGTAGGAGGCCAGGCCCACCGGCGGGGTGACGTCCGCCAAGATTCCGAAATAGAATACAAACAGGTGAATGGCTATGATGGGAAAAATTATGCCCATGTCCGCGCCCAGGTGTAGAATGACCGGCGCGGTGAGGGTGGCCATTATTATATAATTGGCGGTTGTAGGCATGCCCATGCCCAGGATAAGGCTGGTCATGGCGGTCAGAACAAGCATCAGGGCCATGTTGCCCATGGAGAGCACATCAATGATATTTACGAATCGGCCCACAAGACCGGTTATGGAGACCACGCCCACGATTATGCCCGCCGTGGCTGTGGCTATGCCCACGGAGATCATGTTTCTGGCTCCCATGATCAGGCCGTCCCACAGGTCACGCAGGCCGTCCACAAAAGCCCCGCCGATGTAGCGCTTCAGGTCCAGGTCCGGGTCCAGGGTGCCGGCTTTGCGGTGATATCCCAGGGAGAGAAAGGCGATAATGGGCCGCTGCACCAGCATGATAACCATGAGTCCCTGGATGGCATGCAGGGCGGAAGCAACAGGAGAGCGTCTCAGCACAACCAGATAGATAATCAGAATGGCCAGAGGAATTATAAAATGGCATCCCCTGAGGACGGTTTTCCAGAATTTGGGTAGTTCCTTGCGCGGTAATGGCTTGATGCCCATTTTAAGAGATTCCAGGTGGACCACGTACAAAAGGGCCAGGTAGGCTATAAGGGCTGGAAACAGGGCGGCCCGGACCACGTCTAAGTAGGGTATGCCGATGATCTCAGCCATAATGAAGGCCGCGGCTCCCATGATGGGAGGCATGATCTGGCCGTTAGTGGAAGCGGCCACCTCTACCGCCCCGGCCTTGTGTCCCGGGAACCCTACTTTTTTCATCAGGGGAATGGTAAAGGTCCCGGTGGTGACTGTATTGGCTATGGAAGAACCGGAGATCATGCCGGTCATACCCGAAGCCAGTACCGCTGCCTTGGCCGGTCCGCCCCTGAAGGTTCCCAGGGCGGAAAAGGCCACGTCTATAAAATATTTTCCCCCGCCGGCTCGGTCCAGCAGTGCTCCGAACAGTACGAAAAGAAATACGAAGGATACGGAAACTCCCAGAGGCACTCCGAAAATCCCGGTGGTGGTCAGGTACATGTCGCTGATCATGAAGTCCAGGGGAATGCCCCTGTGTCTGAGTATTTCCGGGAGATAAGGGCCAATGAAGTTGTAGGCCAGAAAGATGGCGGCCAGAATGGACAGGGCCGGTCCCAGGGCCCGGCGTGCAGCTTCCAGCAAAAGGACAATCAGGATAAAGCCCATGACAATATCGGTCTGGTTGGGCATGCCCTGGCGGAAAATAAGGTTGTCGAAATCCCACCATAAGTAAAGAGCAGAAGCCATGCCCAGAGCAGCAAATATCCAGTCGTATACGGGAATGGTTTTACGGATGGATTTGCTGGCAAAAGATGGAATAATCTTTTGCGTCAGGCTGACCCAGAAGGGTGTGGAATGCTGTTTGTAAGCCGGATAAACCAGAAAGGTCAGTCCTATGGCGAAAGCCAGGTGCCAGATCCTGGCAATATGCGAATTTATGGGGTCATGAGCTATTGACAGCTGAAAAATGGACCAGGCCAGGCAAAGCAGAACAATAATCCATCTGGCAACAATGCTTTTGGGATCCCTGACCCCGGCCTCCACCATGACCACCAGGTCTCTGGCTTCTTTTGTCGTGGGTGGTGCTTTGTCCTGTCCGTCCTGATTTCCCGTGGTCTTCTGGTTTTCCTCAAGAGTGTTGTTTTTTCCGGCTTGTTCGCTCATGTGGTTTACCTGTTATTTTGGCGGTTATCCATTCGGGAAGAGTAGGTCTTTGTGCCGGATTGCGGCAGAGATTAATCAGGATGTTGTTGTCTCATACGGGAATTTAAAGCTGCAGGCTGCCCGTCATGGGGCCGGCGGGTCATGAAGACCCGGGAAAAAACGGATATGGTTCCGGTGTCGCAGGGGGGCGGACACCTCCCGGCCAAAAAATGATTACGTAACGGGACCAGGATTAATTGACACTTATAAAGTACCGCCGGACAGAGCCTG
>NZ_QYZY01000151.1:0-3318 GCF_003838035.1 Desulfonatronospira sp. MSAO_Bac3
AGTTTAAAACAATAAGGCAACAACATCGAGGAACCATCAAATGGAGGAAAGAATATGAGCAGGACAGTCTGCAATTGTAAGTCAAGACCGTTTTTTTCCAGGGGGGCGGGCAAAGTCCGGGGCGCAGCCGTGATTCTGCTGGCGCTCATTACTTGGGTATTTCCCTGGTCCGCCCTGGCGGATGAACCAGGGCTGCCGGAGTCCATCCTGGGGATGGAAAAAAAAGAGGTTATGAAGGGTAAAGAGGCATCAAAGAAAGTGGACAGGATGCACAGGGGGGATGTGGCAACAGGAATGGATTATATAGTGGAATACAGTGACGGTGATCACTCTGCTACTTATTATGTCTCGCTTTATGATGAGCCTGAAGAGGCAGTAAAGGCCAAGCAGGAAATGGCCAGAAAGATGGAAGAGACTTCACACGAATTTTCGCATTTCATGCAGAGAACCGTCAACGAGCACACCGTATACATGGCCCTGGCTCATGATCAGGCGCATTATTTTTTTGCTCAGGACATGGAGCTGGTCTGGCTGGCTGTTGACATCTCAGTTGCCGAGGACGCTTTGAAGGAATTGTTTTCAACAAAATAACACTACAGCGAAACTTATGATTGACCTCCGGGGACTGGCTCCCCGCACTTATTTTTTCCTATAAAACCAAGAGCATTTAATAAAAATAAGTGCGGGGTGCCTGTCCCCAATTTAGACAGGTTGAAAAGTTTTATAAGTTTCGCTGTAGTAATAAAAAGGATAGATACTGGTTATGTGTGGAAGATTCGGGTTGTGGGCTGATTCCCGGCAGATTGCAGAAGAATTCAGGCTTGGTGAAATACCTGATTTCAGGCCTGCTTACAATATCGCTCCTTCCCAAAACATCCCGGCTGTGGGCCAGGGCAGGGAAGGGGAGCGCAGTTTCGCCCGGCTTGTGTGGGGGCTTAAACCCCATTGGTTCAAGCAGGGAGGTGGGGATTACAAAATGATCAACGCCCGGGCCGAGTCCATGTTTGACAAGCCCGCGTTCAAAGCGGCGGCCAGGAAGCGCCGCTGTCTGATTCCGGCCAGCTGCTTCTTTGAGTGGCAAAAGCAGGAACAGGGGGCAAAACAGCCCTATTGTATCCGGCCGGCAAAGGGCGACCTGTTTGCATTTGCCGGCATATGGGAATACCTGGAAGACCCAGATTCTCAGGAAACGATCTATACCTGCGCCATTGTCACCACCCGGGCCAACGAGGCCGTCCAGCCCCTGCACAACCGGATGCCGGTGATAGTGCACAGGGACAGTTATAGCCTCTGGCTGGACAAGTCCGTGCAGGAACCCAGGTTTTTGAAAGCTATATTCGAACCTGTGCCCGGCAGGTCCCTGAAGATTCACAAGGTGGGCCTCAGGTTGAACAATCCGGCCAATGATGACCAGGGCCTGGTAGTGCCGGTGAATTAGCCGGTTTTTACCATTATGGCGTTTAATTTGCGCCGCCTCTGCTGCAGAATCCTGTCTTCCAGGGCTGCGGCATATTTTCCTGGATCTGTTTGACGGTAAAAAAAATCTTAAGATGCATCTGCAAAAAGTCGATAAATCAATCACGCGTCCTGCCACGCGTCCTGCCACGCGCTTCGCGTGGTTCGCGTGGTTCGCGTGGTTAGCGTAACATAACTATGGTGAACAGCTGCATTCCGGTCTGGAAATTATCCAGCTCTGATTGCACTTGAAATTTGCAGCAAAACTTAATAAACTTTTATTGCGACACAAGATGCTTGTTCCGGACCTCTGATTCCGGATTATTTTCTCATGCCCGCCCAAAGGCTTGCGTCCCTGTCTACCGGGCAGTCCCTGATGCTGCTTTTCCTAAAACCTGCAACCGTTTTCGAGGTGAGTCATGTCCACGCAACAGAACATGAGTATCCAGGTCCGGAAAGGCCGGCTGCGTTCAGAGCCTTCCTTGCTGTCCCTGAGAGTCCCCAGAGGTGCAGGCTGATCGTCTGAAGGCCAGGTAGACCTGCATGGATCTGTCCAGGAGGTCCCGGTAGACTGAAATATCCTCAGGGTACCGGGTCATGCCCCTTCTGGTCAGCAGGAAGTTGTTGATTCTTATGATGAAGATATCATCCCTGGGCCGGACATGGATGAGTTCCACCCAGATGTTCCGGGCATGCTTTAAGGCCTGCTCCTTGAGCTGGAGCATGGCCAGGCGGCAGTCCCGGTCAAACTTTTCCAGGAGCTTTTCCCTGTCATCAGGCCCCTTGTAGACGCTGAACACCCTGTCAAAATCCGGGTCCCCGGACTTGCAGCTTCCCAGGGTTTTGCGCATGTTGTCGTTGATCCACAAGGGCATGCAGTTTTTCAGCTCCGGGGAGTGCACATAAAAGCTGACTTCCTTGTCCAGGATGTGCAAAAAGGCCTGCCCGTCGTGGACAGGAAGCTCCAGGGCGGTCATTTTGCCCAGTACGCGCGGCATTTGAGTCACCCTGCCGTTTGCAGGGCCGGCAAGCTGCTGGTAAATGTGCGAGGTTGTTTCGTACAGCCTGCGGTTGCTGTGCACAGCTGCAAACACCAGCAGGCCGGCCAGAGCCGCCGCAACAACAGGTACAGCAATCCACATCACAGCCTCCAGAGGTTATGCTTTGCCGGGCATAGCGGGCCCGGTACGGGGTGGAAAGAAAAACATGCTTCAACGCATCCGGGCAAGCAGCAGGCAAGGCCATGGATTGCCCCAACTTGATAAAGCGGTAAGTTTCCTCGTCTGCCAGGTATCTCTCGCGTCTGTCTGGGTCGCTTAGTTCCCTGGCGTTTCGGGTAGGGGCCTTGTCAATCACCTGCCAGCGTTCGGCCAGGTTGAAGATGTACTTTGCCAGGGCCATGTACCTGTTGGCGGTTCCGGGTTTAAGGCCTGCCTTTACCAGCTCGCTCTGGAAATTAACTAAGTCTGCTGTAGTGATCTCGCTTAGCCTTTTTCTACCCCAAAGGCGCATCATGCGCAACTCGATCATGTTCTGGTCCTGGTCCCAGCTGCGTTTGTATGTCTTGGCGTAGGGCAGGTACTGCTGGTAGACGAATTCCTTGAAGGTAGGCACAGAGCGCTTTTTTCATGCTCAGCCGCCGGGTCGAAGGCTATTGCAGCCCGGTTTTGAATGCACAAAAAAAGGCCGGGGAGGCCCGGCCCTTTTGGGATAAAGGTTTATCTGGTTCAGGTCTAACCCATGAGCTGCATGGCCATCTGAGGCAAGGTGTTGGCCTGGGCCAGCAAGGCGTTTGCGCCCTGGGAGAGGACCTGGTTCCTGGTGAACTCGGTCATTTCCTGAGCCACGTCCACGTCGGAGATG
>NZ_QYZY01000152.1:0-1900 GCF_003838035.1 Desulfonatronospira sp. MSAO_Bac3
CTGTCCCGTGAAACACCCAGCACTCACTTTAATAATTTCGGTTTCATCACAAGCAAACAAATGGAAAAGTGAGTGCTGGGTCAGCGTAGCTGGTTTCACTGGGATGTGCAACGAAGTTGCCAGCCTGCCCCGTTGAATAGCTCAACGAGCTAGCCCGCAGGGCATTCAACTGGGGTGCCAAAAAAATCTTCTTAGGCACGGGAAGCCTTCAGGCTTCACACAAATTGGCATACCTCCCCCCTGAAGAGTTACTCCCCACTGATCTGTTGACTGACTGACCGAAATCTGTTTTCAGCATGTTTGCGCCTTAATTGATGCGCATTAAAAAAACAGTCAATTAAAAATTCAGGAACAAAGCAATTATATAACTCTTTGATTTTACTGGTTCCCGTCACCTGTCTCCTGACTCCTGCAACTGAAAAAAGGGCTTTTTGTAGTCGCGTCTTAATTCCTGGCAAGGATTAAGGACGATCCAGACAGAGCCTCCCTTGCCCCCACCACCTCTCACAATTTTTTCCTGCTATCTCAACAATTCTTCACTGAGGCAATGGCATGTTAGCTGCTTAAGCGTCAAAATTCAATCCCCAATTGTCCTTGCTATGTGTAGCTGATCAAAGTAAAGGACTTGATCACCCTAAATCTTCAGTCTTTGCAGCACGAACCAAACTATGCTTTTCATCCTGGCCTTTTTCCTGGTCTACCTGGGCATGCACTGCTTCACCTGGGCGCGCTTCGCCGCGCAGTTCGAATTCTCTTCCAGAGTCAGGCGCGGTGGCTTCTTGCTCTGCCTGCTTCTGGCACTCAGCCCCATAGCCGCCCATATCATCCCCCTGTCCTGGCCCGAATCTCTGGTATATATAATATGGCAGGTTGTCTTTACCTGGCTGGGAGTGATATTTTACCTCTTTTTGCTCCAGCTTGCCCTTTTTGTTCTGCAGCTTATGGTCTGGCCTGTAAGGGTCAGGATCAGCCCCGGGCTTTCCCGGGCAGCAGCCTTTGCAATCATCACCGTAACCATTCTAACCGTGGGCTGGGGATTTATGGAGGCAGCAGGTCCGGTGCGGGTAACAGAGTACGAAATATCTTCGCCAAAAATTGGCAATGATCTGCGGGTAGTCTTTCTGTCGGACACCCATCTGGGGGTGCAGAAGTCCATGCAGCGGGTCAAGGACCTCAAAAGCCTTGTCCATGATCAGGACCCGGACCTGATCATCCTGGGCGGGGATATATTAAACGACCACCTGGAATGGCTGCAGGAAGAAGCCCGCATCATGCAGGGCATGCAGGCCGGCCTTGGCAAGTACGCAGTCCTTGGCAACCACGAATTTTATGCCGGAGCGGATGATTCCAGGGACTTTTTTGCCAGGGCCGGGTTCACCCTGCTGGAGGACGAGACAGAAAAGCTCTCAGAGACAAATATAGAAATCATCGGGGTCAGCGACCCGGCACCCCACGGGAGATTCAGGCAGCACCAGGAAAACGTCACTAAGCAATTGACCAGAAGGCTGGACCCGGACAAATACAACATCCTGGTCAGTCACCGTCCCTGGGGATTCGAAATCGCCCGGGACGCCGGGGTGGACCTGCACCTGGCCGGGCATACCCACAAGGGGCAAATTTTTCCTTTCCGCTTCTTTGTCCGGCTCAAGTACGATCACGTCTACGGCATTCGCCGTTCAAACGACTCATCCCTGATAGTCACCAGCGGGGCCGGCAGCTGGGGTCCGCCCATCCGCGTCCTGGCCCCGCCGGAAATCGTCCTGGTAAAAATAAGCCCCGGCGTATCTGTTTAGCGCTTTGCATGTGGCATGGGGACTGGCTCTTCCGGGACCCACTTGTCCCAAAAAATGAGATATTTTAAGCACAAAATGATGCTCAAGTGGGTCCCGGAGTGCCTGTC
>NZ_QYZY01000153.1:0-3038 GCF_003838035.1 Desulfonatronospira sp. MSAO_Bac3
CCCGGGATGGTTTTGGCAAACTATGGAAAAGCCCTTTTAGAAGCGGGATTCTCTTTTGGGCTTGGCAACGTTGACCTTGATGCTGCGTCCCCCGTAATCCTTGCCGTTAAGTGCTTCAATGGCTTCATCGGCACCGTTTTCCATCTCCACAAAACCAAAACCACGGGAACGGCCGGTCTCACGGTCCTCAATGATTTTGGCTGAACTTACTTCTCCAAATTCGGCAAAAGAATCGCGGAGTTGGGCCTCGGTTGTGCTCCAGGGCAGATTGCCCACGTACAAATTGGTCATAAAAAAAAGCTCCTAAAAAAGTAAAATAAATAATCATCAGCCCCAGGCTACACCTTTTCAGCCTGACAACATAGACCAATGATCAACGCAAGAACCCTTATAGTCTCAGTGAGCTGGATATGCAAGCTTTTTTTTGCATTTTTTTTATTTTTTTGAGGTAACAATATCAAGACGTTAACTTCTCCAGTCGGTTTTTTTGCCTTGTCATCAACTGCAGCATGATTTAGGCTGAATTATAAACAGTACTCCTCAGGCGGTTGTCATCTTGGTACTCTTCTGAAATTATAAATTAACCGCACGTACACCAGGTGGTAACACATTTATGCTCTTCTCCAGCAGTTCAACCACAAAGATTATGGCCCATGTTCCAGATTCGGGCCGGGGAGAAAACTATGTCTGATAAAAAACCCGGGCGGGATTTCCTGAAGGATTCCCTGAGAAAAGAGACAGATTTTTCACAGACTGACCAAAACAGGGGCGTGCCCGCCCCACCCCTTCAGAAACCCTATGACCCCTCTCTTTACAGGTTGTCCTTGAGTTCGGAAAAAGAGTGGAAAAGTTACATAAAAGATTTAAGCCTGGACAGAATAATCGCCAATCGCAAAAGCAGGAGAAAGTACTCCGACGAACCGCTGCAGATTCAGGAACTCTCCTTTCTTTTGTGGGCAACTCAGGGCATTCGCAAACAAAACAGTGATTTTACAGCCCTGAGGAATGTCCCTTCAGCCGGAGCCAGGCACAGTTTTGAAACCTATATTTTCGCCCGCAATGTTCAGGGACTTGATCCGGCTCTTTACCGTTTTTTGCCCCTGGAAAACGAGCTGGTACTCTTGAAAAGCATACCCGGTATGACGGCAGACCTGTCTCGGGCGGCTTTCGGCCAGAAGTTCGTGGGTCTGGGGGCTGCAACCTTTGTATGGTCGTGCATACCCTACCGCATGGAGTGGAGGTACGGCCCCACTGCCTACAGGGTGATTCTTATGGATGCCGGGCATGTATGCCAGAACCTGTACCTGGCATGCGAGGCCATAGGAGCGGCCACCTGCGCTGTGGCCGCATATGACCAGGAAGCCATGGATGAACTGGTGGGCCTGAATGGACAGGATGAATTCGCGGTCTATGTGGCACCGGTGGGCAAGGCACTGACAATTCCAGACCTGATCTGAATCCAGACTGCGCTCAAAAAGTTATTACTTCGTATCCTCTGTCCTGGTAGCCTGCCATGCCCGGATGTCCGGACATGTCATCCAGCAGCGCCAGGCTCTGATCCCTGGCGTCCTCCAGGGTGCCCATTTTGTGGGAACATGCCCTGCAGACTCCATAAACCAGGTTTTTGTCTTTAACCTTTGACCACAGATCACTTAGAGGGTGCTCGTCCCTGACAAGTTCGGGGATAAGTTTTGTTGCCGCTCCTTCCACCACTATTCCTGCTTCGTGTCCTTTTTCCTTCATATTCAGGGCATTGAGAAGGACATGAATAAAACACATGGGATCACCGTTGAACACGAAAAGGGCTGTTTTTCTCATAAAAGCTCCTGGTTGTGCAGCGCCCGGCGGTAACCATTCAGGGGGGCCTCGGTGGTTATTACTGGCACGAGGTCTGGGGACTGTCCCGCACTTATTTTTTTATGATAAACAATTTAGGTGTGAGCGTTGGAAAAAATAAGTGCGGGACTGTCCCCGGTCACGCCAGAGGCGTGATTCCGGCACCCCCTCAATGGTTACGCCCGGCGTTCAGTCAGCACCGGGCGCTATTGTTAAGTATCGGCTTAATCAAAAGCCATTTCTACTTTCCAGTCTTTCCAGACATTGCCCACCAGATCCGGCCCGGGCTTCAGGGTCATCTTGCCGGGCCTCCATCCGGACGGAGTGGCTTCTCCGCCTTTTGTCTCCCGGATGTGCTGAAACGCCCTGATCTGTCTCAGGGTCTCTTCCACATTTCTGCCCACAGGAGGGGTAAGGACTTCGTAGCCCTGAACAACACCGTCGGGGTCGATTATAAATCTGCCGCGGTTTTCAACACCGGCGTCTTCGTCATAGACACCGTAGACTTTACCGACTCTTCCGCCGCCGTCGGAAAGCATGGGAAAAGGCACGCCACCCTCTATCATCTTGCACAGTTCATGATCGTCCCACATCTTGTGCACAAACATGCTGTCAATGCTCATGGGCAGAACTTCTACGCCCAGATTTTGAAATTCGGAGTACTTAGCAGCAACTGCTGCTATTTCTGTAGCTCAGACAAAGGTGAAATCACCCGGGTAAAAGCAAAGAACCACCCATTTGCCCAGATAATCGGACAATGAAACATTTACAAATTTGCCCTGCTGATACCCCGGGGCCGTAAAGTCCGGTGCTTTTCTTCCCACTTGAATCATTTTTTTGTGCTCCTTTTTTGAACCGGTTTCCATACCTGTTTCTTCCGCATTTTCTTCCGAGGGCTCTTCTCCAACCGGGCCGCCTGTTGGCCGGGCGCATCCAGCCGGTAATTCTTCAGCCATAAATAACCTCCTTTTTTAATTCTCTTCCGCGAACAGTAACTATTATTATAAATCAACTTTGTCAACTTTTTTTAAAAAGTCTGGAACCGGCAGCCTCAGGAGACAGTTACCATTCCGGGGCTCCTCAGTGGTAGTTCATGGCACAAGGTCTGGGGACTGTCCCGCACTTATTTTTTTATGATAAACAATTTAGACAGTGGCTTACTGCTGAAACCTTGTCATAAAAAACAAGAAATTTGGACAGGA
>NZ_QYZY01000154.1:0-1922 GCF_003838035.1 Desulfonatronospira sp. MSAO_Bac3
AAATCAGAGCAGACACAAAGAATAATGAGTAGACATTGAAATTTTTAACCAGGGAGAAGCATGAGCAAGGGTAAAAAGTTCTCTCAAAGTCTGAGCCTGGAGGAGGCTTCAAATTTCCTGGCAGAACTGTCCGCAGCCCTGGAAAACAGGGAGGTAGTGCTGCAGGGCGAAAAAATCGACTGGGACAGCATCCGCAAACTGAAATGCTCGTTTTATCCAAGAGGTGACAATCTGACCCTCAAGGTCAGTGTGGAGCAAACCAGGCCCGGAAATGAATCAAATGGCCTGCCTAAAAAAAAGAAAGGCAGAAAAAACGCACTGAAGCAGCTCAAGGCCGGGGCAAAACTTAAACGATCAGAACTTAAAAACAGGGTCAGGACTGCCTTCCGGGGTATTATGGACACCAGTGTTAAAGACAAAACACAAGCTGATGAGGCTGGTGCAGCACCTGTCCAGACCCCCGGCACTGCAGGACCTTCCAGGAGCAAGACCGGCTACAAGACCTTGAAGAAAAGAATGAAAAAAACATTTGCCAGTATCCTGCGAAACGCGGCCAATTACCAGTTGCCCACACAAAAGGAAATGGACTCCTTTATAAACGATTCTCAGGCCATGGTTGAATTCCCCGGGTATGGAGACGAGTATTACCAGGAATACATGGACAGAGTATGGGAGATGCAGGAGGCCTTCAGGCAAAATGATCCCCGGGAATTAATGCACAAGGCTCAGGAAGTGAACCAGCTGCAGAAAGACTGCCACAAGCGATACAAGTAGACAGCCCATGAAAACCGATATGGAACAAACACATTACGAGGGGGATGAACTCAAGCAGGATCCAGGGACTGCGGTGCCGGACATCACGGAAATGGATCAGAGAATCCTGTCCGAGATTGTCTGCGTCCAGATAACTCCTGAAGAGATGCACAAAATCATCATGCCCGTCAAGCAGCAACCCCATCAGAAGACGGTCCTGGCTGTGCACTGGCACCCGGAATATATCCCCATGGAGCTCATCAAAAAAAGGATTGAAAACACCTTCCCCAACAAGGAACAGGAACTCATCATCCCCACCCAGCACAACGAGCTTCTGACTTACGACGACCAATACCATGGTGCGGAGATTGACTGCTATTCCAGGGGATTTCAGCGCAAGGTGCAGCTTCTGCTGCACTGCAGGCTTCAAGACCCTGACAGGGCGGGCGTTCTGAAATCAATGCTCAACCATACGTACGAATACCGCTCCAGCCAGCTTTTTGAACTTCTGGACACTTTCATGGATCCCAAGTGGGAAGACTATCTGCAGTTGGCCGCCGAAGGCACCGGAGTCGGGGAAGAAGTGGTCCATTTCGCCAGGGTTCAGACCTACAAACTATACCGCCTTCTTCAGGAGCATGAGAACTCCATCTCCAGGGATTTTTTTAAAAACAAGCTGCTGCGGGACTTTATTGACGGCCAGAGACACCTTTACCCCGACCAGTTCATCAACAGGGTCCAGGTGTTCGTCAAATCCGTGAAAAAAATCGTCAAGGCCAACTTCAGCCTGGAATACTTCTACCGCACCTCTGAAGTCATTGAAGAGGCCAGAAGCCTGGGATGCGGTATAGTTGTGCCCCACCCTGAACAGTTCTGGCCCATACTGCTTTGTGACTACGACATAGACGGTTACGAAGTGTGGAACCCCCAGTCCAGGGAATATACCGAGTTCCTGGTCAATGTCATCAACCGCCAGAACAAGTCCAGGAGCAGGTCCCAGAGGCCCCTTCTGGTATTTATGGGCGATGACGCCCACATGGGGGAAAAAATAAAGGACCCCACTAAAATAGAGGCCGCCAAGTACTACCGGGAAATCGGGGTTCAGCCGGCATGGGATGATCTGACCATTAAAAAGTCACTGATCATAGGCAACTTTGACCGCCGGAAAG
>NZ_QYZY01000155.1:0-1349 GCF_003838035.1 Desulfonatronospira sp. MSAO_Bac3
AGATGATCTTAAATTATTTTTCATATCGCGATCCGATCTCATACGCGCAAAAGAAAAGAGTGGAAGGCAACAAGATAAGATAGATCTCAAGATACTAAAGGAAGCCGAACGATTGGATGCACTCGACAAAAAATAGCCTGCCAGCGCAACAATACTGTTCGCGGGGATGCTCAGTGCAGCTGAGGCGTATCAGGGAATGCCGGTGACTATGATGACGGTTTTGTCCTTGGCCGGTACAGACGCCATAGAGGCATGCCCGGTTAGACGGTGTTCAATCAGGTAAGTTTTAGGATGGCAACGATCAGTGCGCCCACGGTTACCGTGGTCCCGAAGGACCAGATCAGCAGGCGGTCCATGCGTTTGGTCAAGGCCAGAAAGCGCTGGTCAGCTTGTTCAAAGCGCTTATCCACTTGTTCAAAGCGCGAATTCATGTCCTGGCGCATCTCTTCAAAGCGCCTGTCCACTTGTTCAAAACGCGCATTCATGTCCTGGCGCATCTCTTCAAAACGCTTATCCACCTGCTCAAAGCGCTTATCCACTTGTTGAAAACGCTTGTCAACCTGTTCAAAGCGTTTATCCATCTGCTCGATGATATACTGGATCAGCTCCCTCTGATTTCTGAGTTCCTCTTCCACCCTGACCATACGCTCCCGCAGCTCGATTTCATAGACCATGGGCGGTTTGCCCAGGCTCTGTTCCGCCAGCCACTGGGACATGTGCTCCTTCAGAAAGCTGATCTGTTCTTGAGTAAAAGGCTCTGTGGACATGGAACATCTCCCTTTTCCTTTTATTATAAGCCAGACTCAAGCAGCATGCAAGCCCTTTTTCCCCATCCCCCATGCCCTATGTTTGTCACGCCTGTGGCGTGATGAAAAAGCCCGGAGGGCTTCCTGTGCGCAGACAGGAGTTTCACTGGGGCCCCATGCCTCTATATCAACTTCCCCACTTTCCTCTTCATTGGTGCAGTGAGTAAAGGAAGATATAAGGGACATTATGTTGCCAGTTGTATTAAGTTGCGAGGAATATCCAAGAGGGACAGGAGAAATATGTTAATCAATCCCTGGGTCGATGTAGATGTTCTGTAGAGGTTTGCCTGAAAAATTCTTTTCTTCTCTCGCAGAGGCCACCAGGTTACGCAGAGGTGAGAAAGACCATTTATTAGGGCAACCGCTTGAAGCCCGCTAAATCAAAATGACGATCAAACGTAAACACTTGCGGGACATGCCTGGATGTCATGAGCGCAAAGGAGACGCAGTCTGTGAAGGACACGACTTGATCAGAAAATTTTGCGAACAGCTTCAGAGCACGCAGCTCATCCTCTCTGTCGGGCCGCCATATCTGGAAAGCAT
>NZ_QYZY01000156.1:0-4536 GCF_003838035.1 Desulfonatronospira sp. MSAO_Bac3
ATATGATGCAGCCAAGCGCTTTTACATTGTTCAGCGGAGGCGCCCGGGGCGCCGAGGCATACTTCGGGGAACTGGCGGAAAAGTACGGCCTGGATGAGGTCAACTACAGTTTCGAGGGTCATCCCATTGAAAGAACCAGGGGGGTCAGGTACCTGACTAACGAAGAACTGGCCAAAAAAGATGTGAGCATAACTTATGTGTCCAACCTCATGCACAGGAATTATTCCCGGGCACCCATCTTCCGCAAGGTCCTGCAGACCATATGCTGGCAGGTATCCAGCGGCATGGAAGTGTTCGTGGTGGGCCAGATCCAGGATGACAACACGGTCAAGGGCGGCACTGGATGGGGTGCTGAGTACGCCAAAATCTGCAATAAACCATTATTTGTTTTCGACCAGGTAAAAAACGCCTGGTTTACCTGGGACGAAGGCGAGTGGAGGCAGATACAGGCCCCGGTAATCTCCAGGCAGCACTTCACCGGCACAGGGACCAGGTTCCTGGAAGACAACGGCAGGCAGGCCCTGGATGATCTTTTCAAAAGGTCATTTGGTTAAAAATACTTTAAGGCGGGCTTTGTCCGCAACCCAATAAAGAAAAGAGTTTTTGACCCCAGTGTATTGGAAGAATATACACGGGGCAGGCAGGATTAACCACGCCAAAGACGCGTGGCAGGCATAGATTAAGAGATGGATAAAGAGAAAAAACATTTTGTCCTGGCTCCCAGTTTAATGCCCTTCGGGCTTGCTCTGCGAGCAATTAAACGGGACAGGCGGAAGCCAGGCCAAAAGGTTATCACTCCAGCACTCACTTTTTTCCGGCACTCATGAATCCCAGAAGAAAGTGAGTGCTGGATGGTTAATGCAATCTGCGGCTTCCGGCTTGCCCTGTGAAATAAGGAAGGGATCCCATACAACCACCCCCAGCCCCTCCTTGGCTAAAGAGGGAAGTTTACGCCGTGCCCGCAATCCCATACTTAGGAGCAGGCCCGGTTGAACATTGCCATACACATAGCATTTTTTTCTTTGCCATCTTAGCGCCTTTGCGTGAGAAAAAATGGGATCGTGCATAGCCCGCTTTAGCCGTTTAGCATAGTGCGGTACTTGCGCCAATGGGGATAAAACTTGTCCATTATGGCATAAAAACGTTCATTGTGATTTGATTCCAGCAGGTGAACCAGTTCATGGATCACCAGGTATTCCAGGCACTCAGGTTGATGGTGAACCAGGTCTGTATTCAGGCGTATATTGCCGTGGACCATGTTGCAGCTGCCCCACTTGGTTTTCATACTCTGAACAAAGATTTTGTTCACCTGCACCCGCATTATTCGAGACCACTTGTCCACAAGCTCCCGGGCAGCATGTTTAACCTGCTCCCGAAACCATTTCTCCAGCAGAGCCTGCCTCTTTTCCGGGCCGGTGCCTGGACGAACGGACATGATCATGCTTCTGCGCCTGAGCTTTACCGAGGCCGGTCTCTCCCGCTCAACCAGCAAAAGGGTATACTGCCAGCCCCATATACTGTAAACCGCACCACTCTGGGGGAAGGCAGGGCTATCTGAGGCTGCATTCAGGATCCTGCTTCGTGTTCTCCTGACCCATTCCAGCCTGGAGATCAGAAAATCACGCACCTGCCTGATGTCTGCGCCCCTCGGGGCTGTAATATAAACATGCGCGCCAGGAGCCTTTATTCTCAGGTTCAGATTTTTCACAGCCTTGAAATCAACCTGCGCACTGATTTCTTCCACCTGAATCCTGGTTGTATTCACCTGCTGCACCCCCTAATCCTCAATGCCTGGACAAAACCCGGCAAATCTTTTCAAAAAGTCATCCCGGCCGGTGTAGTAAATTCCGTTGATTCCCCGGGAGATGGCCCGCTCAACATGCGGCAGGTGATCATCCACAAAAACTGCCCTGTGCGCTTGAACCCCGGTCCATTTCAGCAGATCGTCGAAAAGTGATGCGTCGTTCTTGCTCTTGCCCAGGTGGTAGCTGTTGAACACTTGGTCAAAATACCTGAAAAAACTGTCTCTGGCCTCCAGTTCATCCAGCCAGTTCACCTGATCGCTCAAGATTATCCTTCCCACACCCAGAGTCTGCAGTTTTTGCATAAGCTCCAGCATCCAGGGCCTGAGCTGGAACCTGGATAGAATGTCCTGTCTGAGACCGTTGGGACTGCCCTTTATTCCCGTGGCCGCCTTGAATTGATCCCAGAAGACCTCCTCACTGCCCTGCCCGGTAAGATAGCCGGTGGATAAAATCACTTCCCTTGCGGACTGGAAAACAAAATCCCTGTCCAGCCCCGCTCTGTCAGCCATTGCGTTCAGCCCGGCCATAAAACCTTCCTCAGCCAGGACTCCACCGTAATCGAATACAGCCAGCTCTATTTCACAAGCACGCATACAGACATCCAGTTGTTGACAGTTAATAACAGCTTCGATAACTATAAACATTAGACATGACCGCCTTAGAACAGGACCTGTTCAACCGGCAATCAGTAATAACAACATAAAAGGAGAAAAAATGCTCAAAGACGGAGAGAAAGGGGCCATCCTGCAGAATGACAAAAAGACCTACGCCATAGCACCTCACCTGCCCTGCGGTGTTGTATCCCCTGACACCCTGCGCAGAATAGCCGATGTCGCCGAGAAATACAACTGCGCCGCGCTCAAAGTAACCAGCGCCGCCAGGATTGCCATGGTGGGCCTTAAAGAAGAAGACATAGACGCTGCCTGGGAGGACCTGGGGATACCGCCGGGTGCTGCCGTGGGAGTATGTGTCCGCAGCGTCAAGGCCTGCCCGGGCACCACTTTCTGCAGGCTGGGACAGCAGGACAGCCTTAATGTGGGCCTTGAACTGGACAAAAAATATCATGGACGCGAACTCCCCGGCAAACTCAAGTTTGGAGTCAGCGGATGCCCCCATCAGTGCGCCGAGACCTGCATCAAGGATATCGCCCTGGTAGGCAAAAAGAAGGGATGGACCCTTCTCACCGGCGGATCAGGAGCCGGCAAGCCGAGACTGGCCGATGAAATCGCCTCGGAGCTGGAAACTGATCAAATCATGCAGATGGTGGAAAAAGTAATTGAAGTCTACACTGCCCAGGCCAAAAAGCATGAGCGCATGGGCAAGATGATGGACCGTATCGGGGTGGACAGCTTTAAGCAGATGGTCCTTGCATCATGATCTCCCGGGGGCATTATCCCAGGTTGTCCGCATCCATGCCGCGAAAAAGCAGTGCGGTTCTGCCGGCAGTGACCTTCGAGTCCGGGGCTGTGCTGACAAAACCCGGGTAATGCTCCTTTCCCGTCCTGCTTTCAACCCCGATATTCAGGCATACCTGGTCCTGGCCCGGACCACCTTGGGCAGGTAATCCCTGGTCTCCTGATAGGGAAGGTTTCGTACCATGTGTTCATACACCTGCCTGCTGTTCATGGAATTGATGCGCTCAAAGGCGCGGTCCCTGTTGGAATGAAATGCCCGGAGCACGTTTCCGCTGCCGGTATTGTACCCGGCTATGACGCAGTACTCCCTGGACCGGGCATTTGTTACCCGGTTCAGGTAACGGTTGAACAGTATGTGCAGATAGGCAGACCCCATGCGTATATTATTGTCCGGCACAAAAAGATAATCCCGGGTGGGCGTACCTTTGCGGTTGTAAATAAGCAGGTGCGCGTCCCTTCCGGCGGTTTCCGGTACAATCTGCATCAGGCCGTATGCCGGGACATGGCTCATGGCATACGGATTGAAGCTGCTTTCCACTTCCATAATGGCGTAAACCAGAGCCGGCTCAACCCCGAACCTGCGGGAATGCCGGTAGACAAGCCCCTGATAGCGTTTCTGCTGCTGAAAACCGTGTTCCTCAACCATGCTCAAGGTCACAAAATGCCTTTCTCGCCGGTTGTAAACATCCGTCTGGTAGGCTGTGCGCATGAGATACTCAGCGTACCTGTTCGCCCTCCACTCCCAGCGGATGGGGGTATCCTCATGGTCCAGAACTACATTGTACAAAAAGGGCTCAGGCCCCAGGCTTACCTGCTCATCCGAGAGAAGATCCACCCGGGAAGGATCCTCAGGGGTGAGCAGAGTGTGGACAATGGCTGTTTTCAACTTTTGCCGGGGGTTGTCCTCTTCCACGGTTTCCACCCGGATATTGCCGGTTTCAAAATTGATCACCGCTCTGGTCTGATAATCGTCTGTATACTTGACGTATTCTGTCTGTGTGGGAACCTTTTCATCGCCCCACTCCTCCATGAGCCTTTTGACCATCTCCTGTACTCCCCGGCGGACAAGGCTGTCCAGTTCCGGCACTCCTGTGCCGGGCACCATGGAGCTTACAGCCCCGGATACAGATCCGCGGGCCAGTTGTGAACCGGCGCTGATTCCCTGACGAATCTGGGAGGGCTGGCAACCGGCACCCAGAATTATACAGGGCAGAATCAACAACCGGATAAAATCGCGGCGTTGCATATGTTTTCTCTGCTTTCAAGAGTTGAACAGCTGAGCTTTTGATAACCCGGTTCCGGGCAGCCTGCAATAT
>NZ_QYZY01000157.1:0-2488 GCF_003838035.1 Desulfonatronospira sp. MSAO_Bac3
CGCGCAATGAGCGTTTTGAACGCGGCCCGGCTCACAGCGAAATCACCCAGCAGGTGGTCTGCCACAGGCAGATGAATCCCATGCCCGGCAGCCCGGAAGACTTGAAAAATGTGGACCTCAAGGTTACCGCCGACTCCAGCTACGCTGAAAGGCTTGATGAACTCTCTGAGGAATACCAGGGCGTGGATTATACTCCGGTGGAGATGAGCACTGAAGTTCTTCTGGGCCACGTCTCGCAGCAAAAAATCGAGTGCACAGTGGCGGATTCCAATATAGTCCAGGTCAACCGGCGCTTTATGCCCCATCTGTACATAGCCTTCGATATCACCGAGGGCCAGAACCTTGGCTGGTATCTGCCAGAGGGCTGTGAAGAGCTGGCCAGAGAGGCCTTCTCCTGGATGAACAGCCGGGAAGGGGACGAGGCCATAAGCGAAATGTACAGCAGGTATTACGGGCACATTACCCAGTTCGACTTCGTGGACCTGCGCGCCCTGAACAGGCGCATAAAGGAGCGCCTGCCCAAGTATAAGGAGTATTTCCTGCAGGCGGAAGAAAAAACCGGCATGCCTGCAGATCTTCTGGCCGCCCTGGCCTACCAGGAATCCCACTGGGATCCGGAGGCAGTAAGCCGTACAGGAGTGCGGGGCATCATGATGCTCACCCAGAGAACAGCCAGGCACCTGGGAGTAGAGGACCGCCTGGACCCGGCCCAGAGCATCGAGGGCGGGGCAAGATACCTTGAGGAACGCTACCGGCTGCTGCCAGAGGACATTCCCGACCCTGACCGTCTCTACCTGGCCCTGGCCAGCTACAACGTGGGCAGGGGCCACCTCCTTGATGCCCGCCAGCTGGCCCGCAACCTGGGCAAGGACCCGGACTCCTGGGATGACATGCGTGAAGTTCTGCCCCTTCTCTCGGACGAACGCTACTACCCGTCCCTTCGCTACGGCTATGCCCGGGGCTTTGAGCCGGTGCACTTCGTAAGCCGCATACGCAATTACCGCGACATCATAGCCAGGGCTTTTTAAACGAGATTTGCCTTACCAGTCGCTAATCAAGGCCTGGCTGGCAGAAGATGTGGACGAGAGCACACGCTCATGATTTAACCCGACCGGTCCGCAGGGGCAAACTCCAGGTAAGGAATGAGCTTGCGGTTTTTATCTCCCCCGGTGCCGTCATAAGTGATGGACACTATGGGCACTCCGGTCTTTTCCTGCAGCCTTTCAGCCAGGGCTTCGCTCACCAGGGAGGGACAGCAGAAGGAGGGACTGGTCTGCACGAAAAGGGACACCTCCGGATGATATTTGAGGATATAGTGGATCTTCAGGATGTTGTCCATGGATTCCCCGCTCTGCTCGGGTATGAGCCCGTAAGCCGGCAGGACCTTTTCCGGCGGGTCGTTGTACTCGGGCCTTGGCTCGCCCAGAACCTTTTCAAAATAGCTGTAGAAGGTCTTTTCCCGCCTGGACATGGTGGCCAGCATAGCCCTGTTGCCAATCAGATTGAAATACTTGCCCTCTGCAAACCACTTCCTGAAATAGGCCGGGGCGATCATTCTTATATATTCTGTATAGGGCGTGGTTATGGCCTCCCCGCCGCGGCTTTCAATACATGCGATGAGATCCTGGTTGAACACCGGGTTGTCCCGGACATAAAGGTCTCCAAAGATGGCCGCCTGCAGGGTTGTTTTCTCCCGGGTCTCAATGCCGGAAAACATCCGGCATACATCCCTCACCGCCGCTTCCTTGTCCAGGCTGCCCAGCATGGACTTTTCCATGATTTCCAGGGACTTTTCCAGAACCTGGTCCGTGCTGCCCGGGTGTTTCTCCCGGGGTCTGATCCTGCAGCCCAGTCTGCGCAGCATGCCTCCGAACATGAAGGCAAAATAGGCATGCATGGCCGCGTTCAGGGACACATCTGCAAAAGTGATGCTGCCTGTATAAACCCCTGCCCTGCGCATATCCCGGTCAAATGAGCTTATCATCTGCTTCAGCCTGTAGGGATAGAGGCGTATATTGCAGGCGATCTCGGCATGGGCCATCCACAGCACTGTCTGGGACGGGTCCAGGTCCTCGTTTTGCACATACTCCACAAACTCCTGGGCAACAGCGTTTATGGGTATGCATTGCCCGCTGTTCAGGCGCATACTGCGCTTTATCACCTCTTCGCCCTCGGGCAGAAGGTGCGCATCAATGCCTTCCCGCCTGAGATTGGCCACCAGGAGCCGGCAGGTAATGGGGTCCCAGTTGGGGAAAAGCACAGTCCTGCCGGACATTCCGTCTGCTTTGACCGGGTTAATCTTAGCTGGGTCCGGAATACGGGACTGCTGACGCCGGGCGTGATTTTTAAAGGAGCGCACCGCAGCTTCGATCCTGGTCTCGTAACCCACGCTGGAGCCGTGCTCGTCCATCTCCAGGATAAGGTAGGGCTTGTCCGCCCCTTCCATGAGCTCCTGAAAAACATCCCGGATAAAGGAATCCGGGGAGCA
>NZ_QYZY01000158.1:0-5726 GCF_003838035.1 Desulfonatronospira sp. MSAO_Bac3
CTGGGGATAATCCCACTGGAAAACTCCATGCAGGGCAGCGTAGGCCAGAGCTTAGACATGTTTTTAAAGTTCGAGGTCTTTATTCACGCCGAGGTGTTTTTCCGCATCAGTCATTTTCTGCTCAGCCGGGAAACGGAGATGGGGGCAATTAAAAAGATATATTCCCATCCCCTGGCACTGCAGCAGTGCTCCACCTGGCTTCGGGCCAATCTGCCCGGAGTGGAAGTGATTCCGGATGAGAGTACGGCCCGGGCCGCTTCCAGGGCGTCCACGGAGCCAGGTACAGCCGCAGTGGGACATCAGAAGCTGACCAAGTTTTACGAGCTCAATGTCCTGGGCAATTCCATTGAGGATATTCCGGACAACTGGACCAGGTTTCTGGTGATAAGCGCTCACCCCCCGGAGGCCGGCAACCGTGAGAAGACGTCCCTGCTTTTTTCCGTGCTGGACAGGCCGGGTTCTCTAGTGAGCGCCCTGGAGGTGCTCTCGCGCAAGGGCATCAATATGCGCAAGCTGGAATCCAGGCCTCTGCGGGCCGAGAAGTGGAGATACGTGTTTTTCGCCGACGTGGAATGCGATCTGACAGCAGGTGATTATGCCAGCGTACTCAAAGACCTGGAGGACAACTGCTACTACATGCGGGTGCTGGGCAGTTATCCCCACGGTCCGCAGATTCTGGCTTAACAGGGCTGGATCACATAAATATCAACCAGAAGATATACCTTATGCATAAAACAATCACACTAAAGGCACCCCCGTCCAAATCTGTTTCCCACCGGGCGCTGCTGGCGGCGGGGCTGGCCGGGGGAACCTCGGTACTGGAAAACGTCCTGGTGAGCGAGGATATCCTGCGCACCCGGGACTGCCTGGCGGCCCTGGGGGCCAAGTTTTCAGGAGATGATTCAGCCCCCGTGGTTCAGGGGCTTGGAGGACGGATCAAAGCCCCGTCGCTGGATCCGGTGAAGCTGGACGTGGGCGAGTCCGGCACCACCTGCAGGCTGCTGGCGGCCATTGTCTCGGCAGGGCAGGGCAGTTTCGAGATTTCCGGGGCCGGGCGTATGCACGAACGCCCCATCAAAAGCCTGGGGCAGAGCCTGGAGGGCCAGGGAGTACGGTTTAAGTACCTGGGTCTTGACGGATGCCCTCCGGTACGCATAGAGAGTTCCGGTCTGCCTGGAGGTGTGGTCACCGTGGGCCTGGATGAGAGCAGCCAGTACCTGTCCGGTATCCTTCTGGCCTCCACCATGGCCACCACTTCTCTGGTAATAAACATCGGAGGCAAAAAGGTTGTATCCTGGCCCTACGTTCACCTGACCCTGCAGACCATGCAGCGTTTCGGCAATCCTGCCCGGCTGCAGACCCTCCAGGAAGGTCATTGGAGGCATGCAGATCCGGACCAGGTCCAGCGCGTGGAGCCGGGCAAAATTCGTTTCGTGGTGCATCCGGGTGTACTGAACCCTGTCAGATACAGGGTGGAGGGGGATTACAGCAATGCCTCCTATCTGCTGGCAGCAGGTGCAGTGGGAGAATTCCCGGTGGAGGTTTCCGGGCTGGATCTTGAGTCCAGGCAGGGAGACCGCCGCATCTTAGAGATTCTGGAACTTATGGGGGCAAAGATTTCAGAAACGAAAAACGGTGTGATGGTTTCCCCGGCCAGGCTGCACGGTGTGGACCTGGACATGGGCACCTGTCCGGACCTGGTGCCTACTGTGGCGGTTGTGGCTTCCATGGCCACAGGCACCACCAGGATAAGCAATGTGGCCCACTTGAGGATCAAGGAAAGCGACAGGCTGGCCGGGGTGCAGCAGGAAGTAAGCCGGGCCGGCTGCAGATGCGGGCTCAAAGAGGACGGTCTGGAAATCGAGCCTGCAGAACTGCTCCGGGGAAGCCAGGTTCAGTTCAAGACCTACGGGGATCACCGCATGGCCATGAGCCTTTCCCTTTATGAACTGGCCGGAATCCAGACGGCCCTGGACAATCCTGCCTGCGTCAACAAGTCCTTTCCCGGCTTCTGGGAAGAGTGGGAAAATATCCGCCGGGCTTACGCAGGCAAAGGGGACTGATCGATGCATATGGTCAATGAGCTGGTCCTGGTGGGCTCCAAGGGGCAGATGGGGACTTTGATCAAGAATAAGCTCTCAGCCGGTGGAGTAAATGTGCTGCCCTTGGACAGGCCCTTTCCTGAAGAAGAACTGCCGGATATCCTGGGCAGGGCGGATATGCTCCTGCTGGCAGTGCCGGTGGCTGGAATGGATGAAGTTCTGGAGCTTATGAGCCCTTATTTTTCATCTGCCCTGATTGTGGCGGATATCAGTTCCGTCAAGACCCTGCCGGTGAACAAGATGCAGCACTTTCACCAGGGACCGGTTATGGGCACTCATCCTCTTTTCGGTCCCAGTCCTTCTGAGGATGATGAGCTCAAAGTGGCCCTCTGCCCCGGTCACAACCTTCAGGATCACCATGTCCAGGCTGTCAGTGAAGTCTTTGACCGGGGGGGAATGCATACCTTCATGAGTTCCTGCCGGGAGCACGACCAGGCCATGGCCTGTATTCAGGGCCTTAATTTCGTCACCACCATCTCCTATTTCGCCAGTCTGCCCCAGGATATAGATCTGGACACCTTCGCCACTCCTTCCTTCAGGCGCAGGGCCACAGCAGCCCGCAAGATGCTCAATGAGGATGCCGTACTTTTTTCTTCCCTGGCAGAGGACAATCCCTACACCGGCCAGATGATCCGTCGCTTCAAATCTTTTCTGAACCTGAGCGCTGCAGGTGAATTCGAACTGTTGACCGACAAGGCTCTGTGGTGGTGGCGCAATTTCAGTGACAGGCAGGGGGGATAGCCGTGTTTTTTGATTGTGATCCATTATAAAAGGCCGCGTCCTCCCTGCCGGGAGAACGTGGCCTTTTTGTTTATATTTGGGAGAAGCAACGATTGCTAACTTGTAACTCTTCACCATGGTCCGGGGACTTTGCAAACAGGACGTAAAAACTTCACCCTGTTAAACCCTGCGAAGCAGGACCGCTATGCGGTGTTTAACAGGGCGAGCTCCAAGGAACCGTAAATCAAAACCTATACACTGGTTTGAAAGTCGGGATATATTCTATAACATGCTTTGAATCAGGTTCGGTGTTTTACGGTTTTGATCAATCACGCCACAGGCGTGACTACGCGTCGCTTATACAGTTTACGCCCAGTTTGCAAAGCCCCCGGACCATGAATCTGCATAGAAGCTAAGTTTATCCAGCTGAAGCAGATGGTGTATAGTTACGCTAATTTAAGCAAAAGGAGAAACATATGATCAACCTGCAGCAGAAGGCCACCTGTCTGCCCGCGGATACGCAGACGCCGGTGTCCCTTTATCTGAGCCTCATCGGCAAAGAAAAGGGGATAATGCTGGAGAGTTCCGAGGTGGACGGCCGCCTGGGAAGATACAGCCTCCTGGCCTGGGATTTCAGGCTGCAGCTTGGCTGCAGCGAGGGTAAACTAAGGGTCAAGACCTTAGATGATCGCTTGGACGGGCTCAAAGAGATGCAGGGCATGGATTTTATCCAGGGAGTGCGCTCTGTGCTGGCAGAACTGGAGGTTCAGCCGGATCCCAGTTTCCAGTTGCCGCCGGTGACCAGGGCGGTTTACGGGTATCTGGGGTTCGGGCTAGGAGGGCTTCTGGAACCCAAGCTGGCAGATGTACTGCCCCCGGAGGATGCCGAAGCCCAGCTGGTGCTACCGGGGCGAATACTGCTTTTCGATCACCTGCATCACAACTGCTATTACATCTGCCTGGACAAGGAGATAGCCCTGCCCAAACCCAAACCCTGCAAGACCAGAAGCGAGTTCAAGGTGGGCAAGGTCAGCACCACCCCCTCCCAGGAGGAGTATCAGGCCAGGGTCAGTGACATCAAAGAGCTCATCAGGCAGGGCGAAGCCATCCAGGTTGTTCTCTCCACCAGGTTCAGCGCGGATTTCCGGGGAGATCCATTTCTGGTTTACCGCCATTTGCGGCGTATAAATCCCTCGCCATACACTTTTTATCTGAATATGGAAGATATTACCCTGATGGGGTCTTCTCCTGAACTGATGGTCAAGTGCGGTCAGGACGTGCTGCAACTAAGGCCCATTGCCGGAACCAGGCATCGGGGTGAGAGTGAGAAAGAGGACGAGCGACTGGCCGAGGATCTTTTGTCCGATGACAAGGAAAGAGCCGAGCACGTCATGCTGGTGGATCTTGGCCGCAATGACCTGGGCCGCATGGCTGTCGCCGGAAGTGTGGAAGTAGACAAGTTCATGCGGGTGGAGAGATTTTCCCATGTCATGCACATGACTTCATATCTGTCCGCCAGGCTCAAGGAGGGACTGGACGCCCTGGAAGTCATCCGGGCTTCATTTCCTGCAGGCACTGTTTCCGGGGCCCCAAAAATCCGGGCCATGGAAATAATCGGGGAGCACGAGCCCGCCCCCAGGGGGCCCTATGCCGGGGCCATAGGCTGGATAGGCTTAGACAAGGACAGCGTGAATCTGGATACGGGCATAACCATCAGGAGCCTGTGGATCAGGGATGGAAAAATACACTGGCAGGCAGGGGCCGGTGTGGTTTTTGATTCCGTGCCGGAAAAGGAATGGGAGGAATGTCAGAACAAGGCCATGGCCATACGCAAAGCTCTAACATTTACCGGAGGACCGGATGATTTTGCTCATAGACAACTTTGATTCCTTTACTTTCAACCTGGTTCAGGTGCTGCAAAAGTTGGGTGCGGACCCGGTTGTGCTTAGAAACAACCAGGAAGAGATATTCGACACACTAAAGCAGGATCTGCAGGCTGTAATCATCTCTCCAGGACCCAGCCGCCCTGAAAACACCGGTCTGTGCCTGGATTTTCTAAAAAAGCTCAGTCCAGAGGTGCCTGTGCTGGGGGTGTGCCTGGGGCACCAAGTGCTGGGGCATTTCGCCGGGGCCAGAGTTGAGGTGGCGGATCGCATCATGCACGGCAAAACCTCCAGGGTTTATCACCGGGAGACCGGACTTTTCAAGGATGTCCCCAATCCCTTCGAGGTCTGCCGTTACCACTCCCTGCTGGTGCGTGCGGTTACCGACAATGCCTTTCGCATCACCGCCAGGACCAAGGATGATGAGGTCATGGGGCTGGAATATACAGATCGGCCCTGGATGGGGGTGCAGTTTCACCCGGAATCCATTCTCACGCCCTGGGGGCCTAAAGTTATGCAGAATTTTCTTGAACTATGCGGTGTAAATTAGGGGATTTAGGGATTTAGGGATTTAGGGATTTTGGGATTGGGGGATTTAGGGATTGGGGGGATTGGGGGGATTGGGGGATTTTGGGATTCAGTGACTTACTCCTGAAACCCTGTCAGAATAAACAAGAAAAGTTTGAGTAAAAAAACGAGGCTTGAGCGCTTGGCACTGGGACTGTCCCCGCTATGAACCCACCAGGTCAAAGGCAAACCATTTTGCCAATGAAAGATTTTAGTAACCAAAAAGATGTTGTCGCGGGGACTGTCCCAATTGAGGTAAAAGCACGTCTTTATCTTGGGTGGCGGGCATGGTTCGCGTTAGGGAATTAAGAGATTAGAGATGAGGAGAAAAATATGCAGATAAAACAAGTACTGAATAAAATATGCTCCGGGCAGGACCTGGATTACAGTGAGGGCCGGGATGTTTTTCAGGCCCTGTTTGAAGGGGAGATATCCCCGGCCCAGAGCGGGGCGC
>NZ_QYZY01000159.1:0-1685 GCF_003838035.1 Desulfonatronospira sp. MSAO_Bac3
CACGCCCCTTTTAAAAAAGATAACCAGGTTCGGCCACTTCCTGACTGCTGCCATCCTGGTGACGGCCCTGGCCACTTTCGCCTTCGGCATCCTGGTACGCCAGCTTATGCCCTCGGAAATGTTCATGGCCGCGGTGGGCCTGGCCGTATCCGCCATACCCGCAGGTCTTCCGGCCATAATGGCCATCACCCTGGCCATAGGGGTGCAGAGAATGGCCCGCAGAAACGCCATTATCCGCAAGCTCCCGGCCCTGGAAACGCTGGGCGCGGTGACCACCATCTGCTCGGACAAGACCGGCACCCTGACCAAGAACCAGATGACGGTTCAAAGCGTTCAGGTCTCTGAAGATCTGTATTTAATAACCGGTACAGGCTATAACCCCAAGGGGGAATTCAGGCTCCAGGACCAGAACATAGACCCCCTGCAGCACCCCCTTCTGGCTGAGACTCTGCGCTCGGTTCTTTTGTGCAACGAGGCCCATATTTATTACCAGGAAAACGAAGGCGTCTACCGCCTGGAAGGGGCCTCCACCGAGGGAGCCCTGGTGGCCGCAGCCATGAAGGCCGGGCTTGACCAGAAGCAGGAAAACGCAGACCGGCCAAGGATTGACGCTATCCCCTTTTCCTCGGACAAGAAATTCATGGCCACCCTGCACGACTACCACCAGGACGGCGGCCGGCGTATCATCCTCAAGGGCGCCCCGGAACGCGTCCTGGAAAGGTGCAGCCACCAGGCGAACTCAAATGGACAGAAAGAGCTGGACCCGGATTTCTGGCACAATAGCGGCGAAACCATCGCCTCCAGGGGCCAGCGACTGCTGGCGGTGGCCTTCAAGGATGTCCCGGAGGACAAAAAGGGCCTTGATGAGGAGGATACCAGGGAAGGCTTCACACTCCTTGGACTCTTCGGGATAATAGACCCTCCCCGGGAAGAAGCGGTCAAGGCTGCTGCAAAGCTCATCGGCAGGTGTGTCTCGGTGCGCGACTGCCAGTCGGCCGGAATAAACGTGAAAATGATCACCGGGGACCACGCCCTGACAGCGGTATCCATTGCCGACGAACTGGGCATCGGGGACGGACGCACCTTTCTGGCGGGCAAGGACCTGGAAAAGATGAGTGATGAAGAACTAGAAAAGAAAGTCCCCGGGGTGGACGTCTACGCCCGCACCAGCCCGGAACACAAGCTCAGGCTGGTGCAGGCCCTGCAGGCCGGGGGCAACATCGTGGCCATGACCGGGGACGGAGTCAACGATGCCCCGGCCCTCAAGCGGGCCGATGTGGGCGTGGCCATGGGCAAAGGCGGCACCGAGGCCGCCAGGGAAGCCTCGGACGTGGTCCTGGCCGACGACAATTTCGCCTCCATCGCCAATGCCGTGGAAGAAGGCCGGACTATTTACGACAACCTGAAAAAGGCCATCCTGTTCATCCTGCCCACCAACGGAGGGCAGGCCCTGGTGGTCATGGCTTCCATTGTTCTGGGCATCGGTCTTCTGGGCGAAGGAGGGGAGTATACCCTGCCCATCAGCCCGCCCCAGATTCTATGGATCAATATGATCATCGCAGTAACCCTGGCCCTGGCCCTGGCCTTTGAGCCCCCGGAAGGAAATGTCATGAGCCGTCCCCCCAGGCCTCCGGATGAACCCCTCATCTCCGGATTTCTCATCTGGCGCGTGGCCTCGGTATCCG
>NZ_QYZY01000160.1:0-1314 GCF_003838035.1 Desulfonatronospira sp. MSAO_Bac3
CAGGTTGCCTTGAAGATCAGGAAAGCTATCTTCAAAAGTAACTTCATCCCCGGACAGGGCGTTATCGAGATGGGGTTTAATCTTGCTATGGAATATTTCAGTTCCAAGTAAATCCTCCAAGGCATACCCCTCTATTTCTTCCTTGGATTTGCCGAACTTTGTCTGGTAAGCATCATTGACAATCAGGTACCTGTAGTCTGAGGTCACTATGGACATAGGCATACTTATCCTGGAAACAATGCGCTGATAATTTTTAAGGCGCTCCTCCTGGGTGCGGCGGATGGTCTCAAGGTGAAGCCGGTGTATGCCCTGGGACAGAGTGCCGGCCATCCTGGAAAGCAGTTCCTGCTCCTCCATGTCCCGGGCCAGGGTTCTGGGGATTGAAACAGTAAGCAGGCCATGGACAATTCCTTCAAACTCCAGTCTGACAGAAAAGCAGGCTCCCTCGACCCCGCTCTGGGCTAACACGCAGTCCGGACATTCACGTACAGGATCCACAACAACCTGCAACAGATGAGAAGAAAGTGCCTTCTTTGCTATTGAGGGCAGCCTGCCGGTCTCAAACCTGGCAAGTAACTCAGGAAACTGTTCTGCAAGACCGGCCTGGCAACATTGTCTAACAGCCTCTTTTTCATCCAGAAGAACAATGCAGGAGCTTTTATAACCCCTGGAGGAAACCAGAGCCTGGCAGACTTCATCCAGCATCTGCTTCAGGTCCTGGGCCTGGTAGATGATCCGGTCGATGATGTTCTGTGTCTGGAGTACTGAGTTGAGATGCTGGGTGCGCTCCTCGCTTTCACGCAGTTTCTTTTCGTCTTGTTTACGCTCGGTTATATCTTCTGCAATTCCCACAAGATAAGCAGGCTTTCCATCCCGGTTCATGACAGGAATCTTTTTGGTCTGCAGAAGACGTTGACCGTGTTTTGTATCTATGGGCTCTTCCATAATGGTCACCAGACGACCTTTGTTCAGAGCCTCCCGGTCTTTGGACCTGAAGAAACCGGCCTGCTGCGCAGAGAAAAAATCATAGTCGTTTTTGCCGATGAGTTCTTCACGGGAATACCCCAGAATGGATTCTCCAGCTTTGTTGAAATGGACAAAGCTAAGATTTTCGGCTTCCTTGATGGCAATCATGTAAGGAATATTTTCTACAATATATGACAGAAACTGTTCCCATTCTCTGGCGGTCTCCTCGGCCCGGATCTGGGCACTGATGTCGCTGAGCACCAGCAACAGCCGCCTGAAAGCATCGTCTTTTTTTTGCGCATCAGAGTCGCTTTCCACCCGGCCGGCACACCTTACAGCAATTTCATC
>NZ_QYZY01000161.1:0-1445 GCF_003838035.1 Desulfonatronospira sp. MSAO_Bac3
AGTTTCGCTGTAGTGATAAGTTAGTCTTGATTACCCTGGTCCCGGTATTCCAGGAGTTTATGCAGTTCCTGCAAAAGCTCTTCCCAGGCCCGGCTGACCCCTTCCAGATCCTTTTCTCTGGCTGCCAGATCCAGCTCACTGGACTTTTGTGCCGCCCCGGCAACACACAGGGTGCCCAGGGCCCCTTTCAGCTTGTGCCCCAGGCTGGAGACTGCATCCATGTCCTGCCTGTCCACAGCATCCTGGAGGTTATCCCTGTATTGCTGCAGTTCATCCTGCAAAAAACGCTGAAACATCCCGGACCAGAAATCCACGTGCCCGGCATAGCGCTTATCCAGGTCTTCCCTGCTTATAAAATCCGGGACCATGTCCCCTTTTTTCGTTTCCGGCTCCTGAGTCCCGGACTGATCTCCCTGAAGAACCCCGCCGCCTCCCGGGACCGCCAGGGAGGATATCTCCTGCAGAAGCTTTGATGGATCCACAGGCTTGGAAACATACCCGTCCATGCCTTCTCCCAGAAACTTCTCCCTGTCTCCGGGCATGGCATAGGCTGTCAGGGCGATAATGGGAACCCTGGCCGAGTCCCGGGACCCGGCATCCGGCGTCCCACCTCTTGCCCCATGCTCCATGCCCCTTTCTCCAAGCCTTTCCCCCTCCATGCTCCTGATTCTCCTGGTGGCCTCCAGCCCGTCTATGCCGGGCATCTGGATGTCCATGAGAATCAGGTCGAATCTGCCCGGTTCAAAGGCACTTACTGCTTCTTCACCGTTGGAGGCGAACTGTACCCTGTGTCCCCTGCTTTCCAGGAGATAGCCCATGTATTCCCGGTTAAGCTCTACATCCTCCACCACCAGGATGGACAAAGGACTGGAAATACCAGCATCGGCGGCCCGGTCTTCCAGCTCTTTTGCCTTCTTGTCTTCCACACTGCTGATCCCCAGGGTCAGAGCAAACGAAAATACGCTTCCCCGGCCCGGCGTGCTTTGCACCTGGATCTCCCCGCCCATCATCTGAACCAGTCTCTGGGATATGGCCAGACCCAGTCCGCTTCCCTGGTGCTTCTTGCCGTAGGTTATATCCGCCTGGGTAAAGCTGTCGAAAAGCCTGGGCAAAAACTCCCCGGAAATCCCTTCGCCGCTGTCCTCCACCTGAAACTCTACAGTGGCCTTGTGCTCATCCATGTCCATGGCTTTGACCCGGATGAGCACATGCCCTGCCTGGGTAAACTTGACTGCATTGCTCACCAGGTTGCGCAGGACCTGCTCCAGGCGGTGGGCATCCCCGCGGACATATTCCGGAAGCCGGGAATCTGCATCCACCTTGAGCGCAATGCCCTGGTTCCGGGCCTGGATGGAATACAGGCCAAGCACCCGCCTGACTAAGGATCTCAGGGAAAAATCTTCGTGAACCAGGTCCAGCTTGCCCGCCTCTACCTTGGACAGGTC
>NZ_QYZY01000162.1:0-9990 GCF_003838035.1 Desulfonatronospira sp. MSAO_Bac3
CCCGGGGAGCGGTGGAGGCCAGCTGCATCATGCAGCCCGCGCATTCGGTAAGACACAGGTCTGATGCCTGGGGGGACAGATGCTCCCACAGGTCATGGGCCACCTGCAGGCTAAGCCTGGGTGCCTGCAGGCGAAAGGCTCCTCCCAGTCCGCAGCACTGCCCAGCCGGGACTTTTAGTCCATGCTTTTCTGCCCCGAGGATTTCCTGCAGGGCCGGGGCTGTTGCCTGTTCACCGTGGCAGGGCTCGTGCCAGATAAATTCCTGCGGGCCTGCATGGGGCAAAGGCTCCATGCTTAAATCCGGCAGAATGCTGGACAGGGAAAATGTGTTCCGGGCAAGCATGTGCATGGCAGCAGAAAGCTGTTCAGGGGAATCGTCTGAGGTCAGTCCGGCCCGGCAGGTGGCGCAGAAGGTGTACACCCGGGGCCTGCCCAGCTCCTGCCACATTTTTATGTTGGCCTGCATGCAGGCCTGCTTTTCCTGGAGAAATCCCGCCTGACCCAAAGGGAAGCCGCAGCATTTCCAGGCCGGGGTGGGCAGAACTTCCATGCCGGTGCTGCCGAGGATATGGACGGCCTTTTCTGTCAGATCCCGGCGCAGGTAACGTCCAAAGCATCCAGGAAAAATCACGGCCCGGCCCGAGTGCTTCCTGGAGACCCTGGTCTTGAAAAGCGGGGTTATGGAACTGCGGGGCGGGCTGAAAACCTTGGCGCTGCCGCCTTGGGGAAGCAGACGTCCACCAAGGTTTATCAGGGGCAGAAAAAAAGCACCGTTGGTAAGCATCCGGGAGAAAAGCCAGTTTTTCCAGCCCGGGTGCCTGCTCTTGAGACTGGAGATGAGCCGGGGCAGATCAATGCCCTGGGGGCAGACCCTGGTGCACCTGTTGCAGCCGGCGCAAAGTCCGGCCAGCTTTGATGCCTCTTTCAGGCTGATATCCTTGGAGGAAAAGTGCTGCACCAGGAAGGCCTTGCCCCTGGGGCTCAGTTCCTCGTGGGCAGTGACCTTGAACAGGGGGCAGACTTCCAGGCACCTGCCGCAAAGAATACAGGACGGGTGGTCTTTTTCCGGGCTTACTGGTATGTTCATGGTATGTGCAGGACCATATATAAAATCTTGACTTCAGCCCTGCAATGGTACAAAATTTTCGTTTATTTATCCTGAGATCAGGGTTATTTAAAAAATGTCCTTTTCATGCTGTATCAAATCTAATCCAACTGATACCTGGAAGCAAATAAAAAATAAAGGCAGACCCATGACCAACTACAAAAAGACTTTGAACCTCCCCCAGACAACTTTTCCCATGCGGGCCAACCTGACCCAGAATGAGCCCGGAACCCTGAAATTCTGGGAAGAAACAGACGCCTACAAACAGATGATCCAAGCGGGTGGGGAAGCACCCCGCTATGTCCTGCACGACGGTCCCCCATACGCCAACGGCAATATCCACATGGGCACGGCCATGAACAAAATCCTCAAGGATATAATCGTCAAATCCAAAAACTTTAACGGTTACCTGGCCGAATACGTCCCGGGATGGGACTGTCACGGCCTGCCCATAGAACACAAGGTGGACCAGCAGCTCCGGGCCAAGGGCAAGGAAGTCCCGCCCCTGACGGTACGCCGGCTGTGCCGTGAATACGCAACAAAGTACCTGGGGATTCAGCGCAAGGAATTCAAACGCCTGGGTGTCTTGGGAGTCTGGGATGATCCTTACCAGACCATGCATCCCCAATACGAGGCAGCCACGGCCAGGGAACTTGGGCGATTCATCCAGAACGGCCAGGTCATACGCGGCAAGAAGCCCATTTACTGGTGCATTGACTGCCGCACCGCACTGGCCGAGGCCGAGGTGGAATACGACCAGCATACCTCCCCCTCCATCTATGTGGCCTTTCCGGTAAAGGACACAGGCCTGCAGAAGATTTTTCCCCGGGTTGATCCGGATAAGACATACGCCCTCATCTGGACCACCACCCCCTGGACCCTGCCCGGCAACAAGGCCATAGCCGCCCATCCGGACCTGGAGTATTCCCTGGTGCAGGTGGACGGGGCATTTTATATCCTGGCCGGCGAACTGGTGGAAACCGCGGCCGGCATTTTCGGGTGGCAGGATTATACCGACATGGGCCGGGTCAGGGGAAGCGAGCTGGAGGGCCTGCAGGCCCGGCATCCTTTCCTGGAGCGCAGTTCTCCCTTTGTCCTGGCCGGGTACGTAAGCCTGGAAAGCGGTACAGGGCTTGTACACACTGCTCCAGGGCACGGGCGCGAGGACTATGAAACAGGCCTTAAATACGGCCTGGAAGTGCTGTCCCCCCTGGATGACCATGGCCGTTTCGATGATTCCGTGCCCTTTCTTACCGGCAAAAATGTTCATGAAGCCAATCCACTGGTTGTGTCCAGGCTTGAGGAACAGGGACTTCTTCCGGCACAAAAAAAGATGACCCATTCCTACCCCCACTGCTGGCGCTGCAAGCAGCCGGTAATTTTCCGGGCCACCACCCAGTGGTTTATCACCATGGAGGCCAATTCTCTGCGGCACAAGGCCCTGGAAGCCATCAAGGAGCAGGTGCAGTGGATTCCGGCCTGGGGACGGGAAAGAATCTACTCCATGATTGAGCACCGCCCGGACTGGTGCATCTCCAGGCAGAGGAACTGGGGGGTGCCCATTGTGGCCCTGATCTGCGGCAAATGCGATCATGCCTATACAGACCCGGAGTGGTTCTTTTCCATAGTGGAGCGCTTTGAAAAGCATGAGCGGGGCTGCGATTACTGGTTCGAGGCGGAACTGGAGGAAGTGGTTCCCCAGGGGCTCAGCTGCCCTGAATGCGGCTCGCAGGAGTGGCAGAAAGAGGATGATATCCTGGATGTGTGGTTTGATTCCGGGACCAGCTTTGCTGCAGTACTGGAAAAGCGCCCGGAATGCTCTTTTCCTGCGGATATGTATCTGGAGGGAACGGATCAGCACCGGGGATGGTTTCACAGTTCACTGCTGGCATCCATGGGAACCAGGGGCAGTCCTCCGTATAAAACTGTTCTCACCCACGGTTACGTGGTGGACGGGGAAGGCCGCAAGATGTCCAAGTCCATCGGCAACGTCATCGCCCCCCAGGAGATTATCGACAAGTACGGGGCCGAGATCCTGCGCATCTGGGTATCGGCCGTGGACTACCAGGAAGACGTGCGCATTTCCCAGGAGATCCTCACCCGGCTGGTGGATGCCTACCGCAGAATCAGAAACACCTGCCGCTATGTACTGAGCAATCTGTATGATTTTGACCCTCAAAAGGACATGGTGGATTTCGGGCGGATGCATCCCCTGGATCGCTATACCCTGCACCTGGTCATGGAAAAGGACCAGGCCATGCACAGGGCTTATGAGCGCTTTGAGTTTCACAAGGTTTATCACAACCTGCACAACCTTTGTGTGCTGGAGCTGTCGTCATTTTACCTGGATATCATCAAAGACAGGCTGTACGTCCCCGCACCAGAAAGCCTGGAGAGAAAATCGGCCCAGAGCGTTCTGTATCACGTACTGCAGGTGCTTCTTAAAAACATGCTGCCCATACTCAGCTTTACCGCTGAAGAGATATACCGCCACCTGCCGGAAAAGCTGCAGGGAGATTCGGATACAGTGTTCGGCTGGAGGCCCGCCCTTGATGGTGTGGGCCCCATTGAGCCGGAGGAAAAGGAACTCTGGGACATGGTGGGCCGCGTACGCCAGGAAGTGACCAGGGCCATAGAGCCTTTCAGGAAATCCAAGGAACTGGGGCATTCCCTGGACAGTCACGTGATACTCTACCTGGAAAAAGACAAGCTCAAACTACTTGCGCAAGTGCAGGAGCATTTAAGGGATGTGTTCATAGTGTCCAAGGCCGGGATCAGGCCTCTGGAAGAGGCCGGCCAGGACAGTATTGCCGCCCAGGAAGAGGAAGGCCTGCGCATAGAGGTCCGCAGGGCCCCGGGCAACAAATGTCCCCGCTGCTGGGTCTACAGCGAGGATCTGGGACCGGATGCGGATGCTGATGCAGTGTGCCCCAGGTGCAGCCAGGTAGTGGGCGGTGAATAATTGAGCTCAGACAGGCGCTCGACCCTTTCGGCCCTAAGGCACAGGGGGACTGTCCCCCGCTATGTACTGATTTTGACAAATGCAACCCGCTTGCGTTTGTATATGATTTGACTCAAGCAGGTAGCAGCTTGCGGGGACTGACCCCAAGGAGGTAGCAAGTGCCGGACAGATACAAGCTGGTTATAATTTTGTCTGCCGCCATCCTGGTGCTGGATCAGGTGACCAAGATATGGGTCGAGAGCAGCCTGGCTCTGGGAGAGACAAGAACTGTCATTCCGGGTTTTTTCAACTTAGTTTTTGTCCTCAACCCTGGTGCAGCCTTTGGATTTCTGGCGGACCTGGAAGGCAGCCTGAGGACCTATTTTTTCCTGGGGGCCACCGGTCTGGCTGTGGTGCTCATAATTCATCTGCTTAGAACGGTGCAGCGCCAGGATTATTATCTGTTCACAGCCCTGGGCCTTATCCTGGGCGGGGCCCTGGGGAACATGATTGACCGCATCCGGCTGGGTATGGTCATTGATTTTCTGGATTTTCACTTAGGCAGCCATCACTGGCCGGCTTTCAACGTTGCAGATATTGCAATCTCTGTTGGAGCGGTTCTGCTTATAGTCTCTTTTTACAAGAAAAAGCGCCATGAAGCCGATTCTGATTGATATAGGGGGCTTAAGCATCTATGCTTTCGGTGTTTTCATGGCCGCCGCCTATCTGCTGGCCATGGCCTGGGGCATGCGCGAGGCCGGGCGCAAAGGACTGGACCGGGGGATGGTCCTTGAATTCGGCTTTTATGTGCTCATAGCCGGGCTGGCCGGTTCCAGGCTTTTTTATTTTCTATTGTATCCAGGCGAGTTTGAAGGCTCCCTGATCAGGGTACTTACCTTCTGGGACGGAGGTCTGGTGCTCATAGGCGGCGGGATAACCGGGGCCGTAGCCCTCATGTTTTACCTGAGTCTTAAAAAGCAGGATATCAGGGCCTGGCTTGATGCCCTGGCCCCTGCCACCGCTCTGGGGCTGGTAGTGGGCTGGATGGGCTGCATGTTCGCCGGCTGCGGCTACGGCCGCCCCAGCCAAGTTCCCTGGGCGGTAACCTATACCCATCCCGATTCCCTTGGCCCGCTTTTTGTCAGTCTGCATCCGGCTCAACTGTACCATGCCCTGGCCTCCCTGGTAATCTTTATTGTACTTCTCGGCCTGCGGGGCAGACTGAAATCAAAAGGACAGGTTGCAGGACTTTTTCTGATGCTGTATGCTGTAAGCACCATGGCGGTGGATTTTTTCCGTTATGAATATGAAGCCATGCTGTGGATTTTCAGCCCTGTCCAGGCTGTGAGTATGGTCTTGCTGGTTGTGGGTCTGGCCCTTTTTGTGCATAAGAAAGCTTAACCATAACTGTTCAGGGCTTACAAGTAACTTCAAGCGTAGGTGTAATTTATTCAGCATGTTGCTGTCATACAAGTTTGTTATTTTATGTGTACAACAAGGACCGTTCCCCTCCTTGGTTAAGGAGGGGCTGGGGGTGGTTCGTTCTAAGGGATCACTTCCTTATTCAGGCTGCTCACAGGTTTGATTCCGGGCGTGCCCGGGTGAGACGCTTTTAACTCTCAAGTTACCAGGAATACTCATGTTTGAAATACCAGTAGTCGAGATTTTCAGGGCCAGCCCCTGGGCTTTATTGATACTTATTGTTCCCATTCTGCCCAATTTATGGGCCATCCTGCACATATTCCGCTGCGATTTCGATACAGCCCAGGAAAAACTGGCCTGGCTGGGCCTGTCCGTATTCATTCCCTTTATCGGGGGGCTTTTGTACCTTTTTGTGGGGCGAAGAAGAGGGACTAAAGTATGCTGATTGTCAAAACCTTTTTGCTCGCGGTGGCCGTCTTTGTTCTTAGTGCCTGCGTAACCGGGCAGTCAGGGGTTGACCGCATGCAGATGCAGATAAGAAACCTGGAGCGCCAGCAGCACGAGGACCGCCAGGAAATGGAACAGGAACTTGAGAGACACCAGGAAGAACTGGCTGCCGCCACAAAAGCCCTGGAAGAAAAGGTGGCCGAGGCCGGAGGCCCGGTACAGGCAAGCCAGGCCCACCTGTGGGCCGAGCTGGAATCCCTCCGGGTTCAAGTAGCCACCATGAGCGGCAACCTGGATGCACTGGAGAGGAAGGTATTCCGGATGGGAGAGGACCAGGATATTCCAGAAGAGGTCAAGGCCCTGCAGCAAAGGACACAAAAACTGGACAGGCACCTGCAGACCATGGCCAGCCAGCTGGGCGTGGATCTTCAGGACGAGGTGGAAACAGCGGCCATTTCCGATGATCCCGATCTTGAACCTGTCGGTGACCCCCAGACCGCCAGGGCCCTTTATCAGCGGGCTCTGGACTCGTTTTATGACCGGGAGTACGAGCGTGCCCAGTCATTGTGGGAAGAATTCGCTGAAAATTATCCCGAACATGACCTGATTTCCAATGCCTATTTCTGGCAGGGGGAGTCGTTTTATCAGATGCAGGAGTACGCCGAGGCCGCCCTGGCCTACCAGGAAGTCATTTCCAATTATCCTGACAGCAACAAGATTACCGCCAGCATGCTCAAACAGGGCATGTCCTTTATTGAGCTGGGCAGGGAGGAAGCCGGGCAGCTGGTGCTCAATGAGCTCCTGGAAGAGTACCCGGACAGCGCAGAAGCCAGAAGGGCCAGGGCTTTTATATCTGAAGAAGACCTGTAACCTGCAAAGAGTGTTGAATATGCAGACAGCTGAAGAATTTTCCAAGATAATTTCCCTGCACTTTTCGCCAGAAGTGGTGCGCAAGCCCATGATGTACAACCTGGCCAAGAAGTTTGACCTGACCTTTAATATCCTCAAGGCCAAAATCAGCCCCAGGGAAGAGGGGCATATGATCCTGGAGCTTTCCGGCGACCTTGAGGATTACAAAAAAGGGGTTTCATATCTGCAGGAGCACGGAATAAGTATCAGGGACGTGGCTCAGTCCATGACCCGGGACGAAAGCCTGTGCACTCACTGCGGGGTATGCACGGCCCTTTGTTTCAACAGGGCCCTCAGGTTAGATAAGGCTACCAGGAAGATACTCTTCGACGAAGACAAGTGTACCGCCTGCAGCAACTGCACCCGCATATGCCCGGTGGGGGCGATGCAGGTGGAATCCAACGGGGATTTCTGAGATTTAAGGAAGGGAGGCTATCCATGAAAACTCAGGACAGAAAATATTCCCGGGTGAATACGAGGATCAAGGCCTATATGCGCCGCACGGTCTTTGATGACTCCCTTCCCCTTTTCAGCAGCACCCTGGTGGGAGACACTGATGATCATGCAGTAAAAAATCTTTACGGCTCGCATCTGCCCAGGGAGCTTATCAATTTTCTGCAGCAGATGGATGAAAAGGTGAACATGATCTTAAGCCTCATCAACCGGGAGACCATCCAGGCTGACTTTCCCCTTCAGGGCGAGGTCCTGGAAATAAGCGGGGCCGGACTCAAATTTACTTCCCAGGAAGACTTTGAAGAAGGCGAGAGTATGGAAATGGTACTGCTTCTGTCCCAGGTCCCCTTGCGGATCGTAGGAATGGTGGGGCGTATCCACCGGTGTGAAAAAGTCAAGGGGGTGCCTGTCTGGGCGGTGCAGTACGCCAGCATTCGTGATGTGGACAGGGAAAAGATCGTCCAGTTCGTATTCCAGGAACAAAGAGAGCATATCCGGGGCAGAAAAAATGAAGATGAGCCGGGATAAATATCCGGCACTGGCTGAAAAGTACATGCTGGCAGGCGTGGGAGAGATGTTTTACGGGATGCTGCACAACCTGAACAACCATGTACAGGTCCTGGAGATGCAGCACTCCATGCTCGAGAGCAGGCTGGAATCAGGAAGCCAGGCTTTCTCTCAGGAGTATGCGGAAAAGATGCAGCGCCTGTCCAGGGAAATCTCGGGTCTGGCCGAAAATATGCAGACAAACTCTGAACATGTTTACTATACCAGAAAAGAACCGGCACAGGTAAATCTGGCCCAGTACGTGGACTGGATGCTGAAGTTCTGGCGCAACAACCTGCACTTCAAGCACAGGGTGAAATGCACTGCACAGGTAAAAAGTCTGGATATCAACCTGGAACTTCCCCCTTTTTGCTTGACTCTCTGCCTGGAACAGGGGATAAGAAATGCAGTGGAAGACTTCATGCTGCACTATCCAGAGCAGGATAGAGAAATGGTTCTGCATACAGCATCATTTGGAGAGCAAGGTGGATTATTACGGATTGTTTCGCAATCCGAATTGCGTGAACCGGACCCATGGAATGAAGGTTCCAGCAACAAGCCTGGTCATCTGGGCATGGGACTGCCTTTGGTGGAGTACATATGCAGCTGTATGGGATGGGAGGCTGCTATAGAAAGTAAGAATAATGAAACCTGTTTTGAACTCAAGATCCCCGAGAAAAAATCATACTGGCGCTGACCTGCTTTTTTTCTGCAGCCAGCTTGCATTTTTCAAAATTGAACTTATTTTCTCTGTTCAGCGCTTTCAGGAAAACAGGTGATAATCACAATGACAGATGCAAGCGCTGCCGAGATATGCTTTTAAAATTTAACCATTTAACTTCAAGGAGGCTTGGATTATGTTTAAACTGGGTGTGCGGTCATTTCTGCTTCTTTTTTTTGCTGCATCCCTGCTGGGAGCTCAGCATGCCCTGGCGGAGACCAGGACGATTATTGAGCCCAGGGCTGACAACTTTATTTTTTATGTGGACAACTCCGGATCCATGATGTTTGATTACGAGGAACTGGGAAAAGACAAGAGCTTGGTGGCCAGGGACACGCTTTTGCAGCTGAACCAGGACATCCCTGACCTGGACGTAAATTTTGGTGTATATACTTATGGTCCTTATGAAGAATACATGAGCCCGTCTTCCTATGATGAGTCCGCAGTAGCCGAAGCCTTTGAGTCCATTCCCGTGGAATTCGAAATTTTCGGACGCCGTACTCCCATGGGCCGTGATCTCATCCAGGTTTCGGATGAGCTGGCAGAGCTGCAGGGTGATATTGCCGTGATAGCTGTTACTGACGGGGAGTCCAATATAGGACCCAGACCCGGCCGGGTAATGGAAGAGATGTACCAGGAATACGGGGACAGGATCTGCTTTCATTTCATCAGCCTTGCCCAGAGTGATGCTGAAAGAAGTAATGTGCAGGATTGGGCCGGAATCAACCCCTGTTCAGTAAAAATCGATGCTGACGAACTGCAGAAGGAGTTTGTGCGCGCCGACTTTATACGCGAAGTTTTCTACACTGAACGTGAGGAAACCGTCACTCCCGCTCCTGAACCGGAGCCTGAACCTGCTCCTGAAGTTGAGCCCGAGGAAGAGGTTATTGTTTTCTCCAACATCCAGTTTGACTTTGACAGCGCAGCCATCAAGGATGAATACGCCGAGATCCTGAATGAAGCCGCCAGGCAGATCCAGGACCGCACCGACCCCCACGTGGTGGTCGAAGGCCATACCTGCAACATCGGCCCGGAAGATTACAACATGGAACTGTCCCAGAGACGGGCTGACTCTGTGGCGGATTATCTTGTGGAACAGGGCGTTGACGAAGATGCCATCGATACCGAGGCCCATGGCTTGACCAGGCCTGAGTTTGACAACGATACCAGGGAAGGACGCCAGCTCAACCGGCGTGTTGAAATGCGTCTGGAATAAGCAGTAACGGCCCGGCAGCCCATGGTTGACCGGGCCTTTTTCTTATAAGCAGCGGCGTTACTGATAGTAAACATTCAGGGGATGCCTGAATCACGCCTCTGGCGTGACTAGGGGACAGTCCCCGCGACACCTTTTACGCACAATTACAAAAATTACAGACGCGAAGTTTTGTGTACAAACACAGCCGATACTTAGCGGGGGACAGTCCCCAGGCCTCGTGCCAGTAATCA
>NZ_QYZY01000163.1:0-7308 GCF_003838035.1 Desulfonatronospira sp. MSAO_Bac3
GTCAGCCTCCGGGATAAATATCTCTGCCGGGCCGGAACAAGGCGTTGGATATGGCCCTGACGCCCGGCCATTACCTGAAACTGATCACCGGGACAGGCATTCCCAGGAAAACCAGGAACATGCATTAAAAGACGAGCCTGCAAAAGATTCTCCCGGCAGCCAGGAAAAAGTGCAACCATCACCTCAAGCCGGCAATGACCATCACAGTGAAGAGTACAAGCAGGGTGAAGAAAATCACGGCCTGCGCAATGAACAGGAACTCTCGGCTGAAGAGCGCCAGGAACTACAGAAACTGAGACATCGCGACGCCGAAGTGCGTGCCCATGAGCAGGCCCATATTGCAGCCGGAGGCCAGTATGTAAACGGCGGGGCCAGCTATTCCTATGAAAAAGGACCGGACGGCAGGCAGTATGCAGTTGAGGGCGAAGTCTCCATAGACACTTCTCCGGTACCCGGAGACCCTGAACAGACCCAGGAAAAGGCTCGTACCGTGCGCCGGGCGGCCCTGGCCCCGGCCAATCCTTCTCCGCAGGATCAAAGAATAGCTGCGGATGCCGCCCGGATGGAAGCAGAGGCCAGGATGGAGCAACGCCAGGAAGAACAAGAAGAACAGCAGGACGAATCAGGACCCGGGCAGCCTGAAGCAGGCAATTCACCCACTTCTCCTCCGCCCACGGCAATGAAAGCCGCCATCCAGGCCTACCAGTCAATGATAAACAGCTTCTAAAACAGACCATTCCGGCACTCTGCCTGCAATAATTCTCAAACAGGTATTTACTCCCACTAGTCGAACTCTAGAACTGGTTTTCTTTCCAGAAACGAACTAACCATCGCTCAAAACCACAAACTTTTTCCAGTCCAACTCTTTACCGGGGAGCAACTTAATGCTATAAAGAAATTAAAGGCCTTAAGACAAAGAATTCACTCAAGGCCCGGAGCACACAAATGGCCAGGATCCTCATCCTTTCACCGGATCAACATTTCCGCAGAGACATCAAAAAGACTGTCCAGGATATGGGCTACAAGGGCCATGCCACGCATGTATCTCTGGAGCCTTTTCTTGGTGGTGCCGACCATTACGATATGGCCATCCTGGACATTGATATTTCCCGGCAAGATCACCGCCATGTATTTTATGACCTGCTGCAATACCCCTCCCCGCCGGCAACTGTGGTGGTAACCGACTCCGACGATCCGGAGTTTGCAGAAGAATCCATCAGGAAAGGGGCCTGGGACTGCTTTAAAAAGCCTCCGCCATGGGAGACTCTGAAAGCCTCCATATATCGCGCAATCAAAAAAGTCAGAAACAACAGAGCCAGTGACCCCCTGACCTTGGAACGCTGCGGCATTGCAGGCTCTTCCCCGGAGCTGATGAAGTGCCTGCAGACTGTCCATACCTGTGCCGCCACGGACAGCAACATTTTGATCTTCGGGGAAACCGGCACCGGCAAGGAACTTTTCGCCAGAGCCATACACTGCAACAGCCTGCGCAGCAGTTTTCCCATGATGACTTTAGACTGCGCCTCACTACCGGTCAACCTGGCTGAAAGCATTCTCTTCGGGCATGAAAAAGGGGCCTTCACAACTGCTGATCGAAAGAGTCCTGGCCTTTTGAAGCAGGCCCATAAGGGAACCCTGTTTCTGGACGAGATCGGTGAACTGCCCCTGGCCACTCAGAAAACTTTTTTGAGAGTACTGCAGGAACGTCGCTACAGACCGGTAGGCAGTACTACGGAAATGTTCAGTGACTTCAGGCTGGTGGCTGCAACCAACAAAGACCTGGACCAGATGGCGACTGAAGGCCTGTTCCGCGAGGATCTGCTCCACCGCCTGAAAGGTGTCAGCCTGCATATACCTCCGCTTCGCTACAGACAAAGCGACATAAAAGCCCTTGTCTACCACTATCTCAATAAAATCTGTCAACGCTACGCAATAGAACTAAAAAGCCTTTCAGGCGAAGTTATGGATATAATGATCAGCTACCCCTGGCCCGGCAATGTGCGCGAGCTGATAAGCAAGCTGGAACACACTGTCATTATGGGCCTGAACGAGACGTACATTCTGCCGGAACACCTGCCCACCAGCCTCAGGGTACATAAAGCCAGGCAGCAGTTCAGCCAGGATGATGAACCAGCAGATATTACCGCACCAGCCACAGATGAATCCCAAGACCTCCCGGACCTGAAGGAATACCGCAACCGGGCTCTGGCTGACCTGGAAAAGGATTACCTGAGAAAACTTATGCGGGTTTCCGGGGAAAATATCCAGAAGGCCTGCCAAACATCAGGTCTGTCTCGCTCCAGGCTGTATGCCCTGCTCAAAAAATACGGCTTCAATTGACACTGCATTCAAATCACCCCAAACTTCCTGTCAGCCCCGGGGGTCAATCAAAATGCTTTTGTGCACAGACCACAGTCCTGACCTCCAATAAAGTCCTTCAAACAGTCCTGCCACGCAGGACAGGCCAGGTGCTTTGCCTGCTCATAACCTCTGGCCGTATTTTAACCTCCCGCTACCATAAAGAAGAGCCAGCATATTGTACTGCAAAACAGTACAAACAGTGAGACAATTGCTGCTTCACAGGCTGACCAGGCACGCCTTAATTTAACAACATCCCGGAATAATTAATGATAGATAACAAGGCACAGTACTTGATATATCTAATCCCCAAAAAAACACTTTAGAGTATGGAGGGAAAAATGAGGTCTTTTGATGACTTGATCCAGCAGGTCCAGGAAAAATATCTGTGCAACAGGTGCGGAGGTTGCGTCACCTTCTGCAAGGCCATCAACTACGGAGCCCTGGAAGTGGATAAAGAGGGCTATCCCCGCTACAAAGATAAAGAAGCGTGCATAGAATGCGGCATCTGCCATATGCTGTGCCCGGAAAACGAAGAACTTTACGACGAGGTCAAGCAGCATACAGGATGGAGTGAGCCGGCAGGAAATATTGTATCCTCGAATATCCTGCGGGCAAAAGACCCGGATATCCTTGAAAGGGCCACTGACGGGGGTGCAGTCACCGGCATTCTCAAATACCTGATGGAAACCGGACAAATAGATTCTGCCATAGTTTCCAGACATATCGGACTGTTCAACCGGGAACCCTTTCTGGCCCGCTCCACCGATGAACTCATCTCCGCCTGCGGCTCACACTTTGATACCTCCCACGGCATGGTGCGCTACAGCGAGCACTATTCCACGTTCACCCCATCCATCCAGGCCATGGGTGAATTAAAAAATTCTGAAGCCCGCCGGGTCGCCTTTGTAGGCACACCCTGCCAGGTGGCCACTCTGAGAAAAATGCAGGCCTTGGGAGTTGTGCCCTCGGACACAATACAATGCGTGCTGGGACTGTTCTGCTCCGGCAACTTCGCTTTTGAAGACAGCGCCAGAAAACGCCTGGAAGGCATTGGCCGGTTCGACTGGAATGAAGTCAAGAAAATCAACATCAAGGATAAAATGTACCTGTACATGCAGGATGGCACCATTCATACCCTGCCCCTGGATGAACTGGATTTCATCATGAGACCGGCCTGCCGCTACTGCACTGATTATACAGCAGAATTTGCAGACATCTCCTTTGGCGGAATGGGCTCGGATGAAGGCTGGACCACTGTGATCGCCCGTACCCGCCTGGGCATGGACATCTTGAACAAGGCCGAAGGCACCGCCCTGGAAAGCTACCTTGCCTCAAAAAGGGCTGCCGGCAGTGAAGATGAGAAGTCCAGACAGCGCATCATGGAACTGCGCCGCAACATGAGACACCGTAAGTACAGCAAAAACCTGGGGGACGAACAGGCCCAGCAGGACCCGGAATATCAGAAAATGGCCAGCGAACTGAAACACCTGGAGGAAAAATTCCAGGATGCTGCCCCATCACCCAATGAGCCCGCTTCGCAAACCAATATCAACAACACCCTGAATCTGATCCTGGAAAAATCCAGCATCAAGAGGGAAAACGCCCGCAAGCAGCGCCAGGAACTGGGAACTCCGGCATCTTCGCATGTATAAAAAACTTTGCAGTTCCAGGCAATGCTAATAAAAAACGCTTCAGTGGCGGTTATCGGGGGCGGAATCGTCGGCGTACATTCCGCCCTTGAACTGGCCAATGCAGGATACTCTGTCTGCCTGGTGGAGAAGCAGCCCGCACTGGGCGGTATGGTGGCCAGGCTGGAAAACATCTTCCCCACCAACGACTGCTCTTCCTGCCTGCTCTCCACCAGGCTCATGGAGTGCTCCAGGCATCCGGGCATCGAGATCTTGACCCAGACGGAAGTCATGGACTTAGAGGGGCCCGAAGGCAACATGCGCATGCACCTGCGCAAACACCCCTCTTTCATTGACCCGGACAAGTGCATAGCCTGCAATAAATGCTCGGAAGTATGCCTGAAATCCGCCCCGGACAGTTTCAATCTGGGGCTAAAACCCAGAAGGGCCGCTTATGTGCTGCACAACCTGTCCATACCTTCCAGATATGTAATTGACCCCGATAACTGCCTGCGGCTGACCCGGGGCATTTGCGGGGCCTGTGCAAAGGCCTGTCCCACTGGAGCCATTGATTTCAATGACCAGGAGCAGGGCATGGAACTGAGGGTCAACTCAGTCATCCTGGCCCCTGGACTGCAACAGGTGGACCCGCAGAATAGCGACACCTACGGCTACAAAGACATCCCCGACGTGGTCACCAGCCTGGAATATGAACGTCTGCTTTCCACTTCCGGACCTGGGCAGGGGCTGTTGAAAAGACCTTCAGACGGTGCGGAACCTGCAAGCGTGGCCTGGCTGCAGTGCGTGGGCTCCAGGACCCGGGACGCAGGCAGCAACAGGTCCTGTTCCAGCATATGCTGCATGTATGCCATAAAACAGGCCATGGTTTCCGGAAACCATGTTTCCAGGAGAAGGCTGGACTGTACAATATTTTTCAACGACATCCGGGCCCAGGGCAAGGCAGATGAAAAATTCTACGACAGGGCAAGAAACCAGGGTGTGCGCTTCATAGGGGAAAGGCCGCACACCATGACGCCCGGTGAGAACGGCAGGGGCGTGGTCACAAGCTATTTCTCCGGAAATGCCGGCCTGGTGCAGAAACATTATGATCTCCTGGTGCTTTCCACCGGTTTTCTGCCGGAAAAAAGCAGTATGGACCTTGCTGCCAGGCTGGGAATAAAGCTGAGCCGGGACAGGTTTGCCGTAACGTCCAGCTTCAGCCCTTTCCACAGCAACCGGCCCGGGGTTTATCTGGCCGGCAGCGTATGTGCGCCAAGAGATATTCGCCAATCCATCATAGATGCAGGCGGCGCAGCCAGCACCGCTACACAAAGCATCCCTGGAAAATCCCTGCAGACCTCAAACAATCCCTTTCCCAGGGAAAAAAACATCTCCGGTCAGGCCATTAGAGCAGGCGTGTTCATCTGCTCCTGCGGAGGAAACATATCCGATGTCATCGACGTCCAGGACCTGGCGGAGTTTGCCGCATCCATTCCAGACGTGGCCCTGGTGGACACCAATCTTTTTACCTGCCCCAGGATAACCCAGGACAAGATCATCAGATTGATACAGGAAAATGATCTAAACCGTGTGGTCATAGCCGCCTGCACCCCCAGGACTCATGAACCCCTCTACCGCGACACACTGCAGTCCGCAGGCCTGAACCAGTACCTGCTGGAGATTGCCAATATCCGCAACCACAACAGCTGGGTGCATAAGGACAATCCCAGGCAGGCTACGGAAAAAGCCAGGATGCAGATTTCTGCAGCTGTGTCCCGGGTCCGTATGAATAAACCCATGCTCCCCTTGCCCAAAAAAGTAATCCCCAAGGCCATGGTCGTGGGAGCCGGGCTTACGGGCATGACCGCGGCCCTGGAACTGGCCGGGCAGGGCATTGAAACATTTCTGGTGGAAAAATCGGACCATCCCGGAGGTAACGCATGGAACCTCAGGACCACCTGGAAAGGAGAGGACGTCTCAGAACATCTGGACCAGCTTATATCCAGGGTTGAAAACAACCCCCGCATACACCTGCTGAAACGCGCCGAAATACTTTCATTCAGGGGGTCCATGGGCAACTTCATAAGCCAGGTGCATATGTGCAGGCCCGACGGCGCAAACGTCCTGGAAACCATTCGCTACGGGACAGCGATCTTCTGTACCGGGGCCATGGAACATAAGCCTGCGGAGCACCTGCATGGCCGGGACGAAAGAGTTTATACCCAGAACGAATTCGACAGGCTTTTGAAATCATCCCCTGAAAAGATAAAAAGCGCCGGTGCAGTGGCCTTTATCCAGTGCGTGGGCTCCAGGGATACGCAGCATAAGTATTGCAGCCGGGTATGCTGCACCCGCAGCATTGAAACTGCCCTGCACCTGAAAAGGCATAACCCCTCGCTCAATGTCTACGTCCTGTACCGGGATATACGCACCTACGGCTCCAGGGAACTTCTCTACGAAGAAGCCCGCAGGCAGGGGGTGATATTCATCAGGCATTCCAGAACCAGCAAACCTGAAGTATCCGCCAGGGATGACTGCCTGAAAATAAAAACCACTGACCATATCCTGGAAAGTCCATTAGAAATACATGCAAACTACCTTGTACTGGCCGCGGCCATAGTCCCTGATCCCGGCAACCAGGAACTGGCCAGAAAGCTCAAATGCTCCCGGGACTCCCATGGCTTCGCCCTGGAAGAGCATTATTTTCTGCAGCCTGCAGATCTGTCCTGCAGCGGTGTATTCGCGGCAGGCCTGTGCAACGCCCCCATGCCGGTGGAAGAAGCAGTCGCCCAGGCCAGGGCCGCGGTTTCCAGGGCCAGGCAGATACTTTTCAAAGACAGTATTCACCTTGACCCTGTAAAGGCCGGTATAACAGAAAACTGTGATGCCTGCGGAGCCTGTGTGGACAAGTGCCCTTACGAGGCCATTCACCTCCAGGATGTCCCCGGAAACGACCATGGCCCCGGACAGCAGGTCTGCATAGAAAAGGCCGCCTGCCAGGGCTGTGGAATCTGTCTCAACTACTGTACCCGGGAAGGCATCGCCATTGGTGAATACCAGGAGGAAAAAATTCTGGCCCAGGCCCAGGCCCTGCTTGAAACCCGCCGGAACCAGACCCTCAAACATACACCCCTGGTGATGGTTTTCTGCTGCAACTGGGGCTCTTACCAGGCGGCGGATGCCGCTGGAGTCCTCAAACGCCGGTACAGCCCCGGGGCGGTCATTATACGGGTAAACTGCGTGGGCATCCTGCATGAGGACACTTTACTGCAGCTCATGCAGATGGGAGTGGACGGCATCATGGTCATTGGATGCAGCA
>NZ_QYZY01000164.1:0-1229 GCF_003838035.1 Desulfonatronospira sp. MSAO_Bac3
ACCTGGGGACGCGGAGTGCCGTGTCCCTGGATGACCAGGTTTTCCTGCCTGAGTCCCCTGGACCGGGTAAGTTCTTCCCCGATACGAGCAGCGCGCATGGCCGAGATTTCAAAGATACTGCGGTCCCCCTGTACACTGTTTTCCCTGCTGTCGGTAAAACCCGCCACCTTGACCTGTCCCTGGGCCAGGGAAACAATCTCGGCGATCTGCTGCAGATATTTATTAGACTCAGGGTTCAGGTCTGCACTGCCGGGGCTGAAAAAAACCTCCCCGAACAGGGAAATGAGTACGCTGCCCTGCTCGGTCATTTTGACGCTTACCGGAGCTCCGGGCGTACTCAGCTTTTCCCTGGCCTGGGTGTAAAGGCCCTGCAGCTGCAGGCTGCTGCTTTGATTCTGCACTGCCTGGTTCCAGTGACCGTCCTGGTTTACCGGCACCCGGACCAGTGTCTCCCGGGTATGAAAGACAAAAAGAACCAGGAAGAGTATGAACATGACCAGCATAAGATCCGACCAGGGCACAGCCCAGGAACTTTTGCCGGCCTGGTTTTCCTCTGCACCGGGCAGGCTGAAAAGAGAGATATGGGCGTCATTATTTTGATGCATGGATGTTCCCTGTATTTTGCATAACTACCTGTATCTGTTTTATATATCCTGGCCGCGCCGGATCCGGGCGGCAAATTTTTGCCGGACAGTCATTTATTAGCAAAATGCGGACCAGGGATGAGACGTGGGCATTGTTATTTTGATCGGGGTCGGAATAGGTATCGGGGTCGGAGTCGAAATCAAAGGAGAGGTCAAGTACCGGCCAGGGGGACAGTCCCCTGGCCTATGGCTGGATGATGCACTGATATGTCAGCATCTTAGGCAGTAAGTAGAAATAATCTTTACAAAAGCATTGGCTTTTCGTTTTGTGCAGAAGCCGACGGCATAGAGTGGGGTTTAAAATTCTTCTTTTGGACGCGGAGCGTCCGAAGATTGTTCCCACGCGGAGCGTGGGAACAATAAGGCAACGTATAGATTATTATTACTTATTTCCTTTATCAAGTGGTGGGGCATTCCGGGCATATTATGTGCTGACGCACCAGTTCGTAGGCTTTCTGCGCTTCCGGGGTCTTAACCTTGTCCAGGTCTTTATGGTCAACCAGCATCAAAGCATCACAGGGGCACATGGGAGCGCAGGCCGGTCCCAGGCCTCCACGGTCCAGGCAGAGATTGCACTTGGTTATA
>NZ_QYZY01000165.1:0-5304 GCF_003838035.1 Desulfonatronospira sp. MSAO_Bac3
ATAGATGACGTACCTGTCCGGGTACCTGGACTTGAGCTCCTCAACTAGAGACTTCATCTTAGGTGAACCCAGAAAATTCTTGTCTCCGGACACCCTTTTGCCCGAAGGCAGCACCACCACCTTTTCCATGCCCGGGGAAAACAGCAGGTCACTTATCCTGGAACCATTGACCAGGTAATCGGACAAACCGGGCCTTTCCTCGTCCAGGCCGAAATAAGTACACACCTTGGGATTCCTGAAATTGGCCCCCACCAGCAGGGCAGTCTGCTGCATCTCCCTGGCAATGGACAAGGCCAGATTAATGGCGGTGGTTGTCTTGCCTTCACCTGTATAGGCACTGCTTACCATCAGACTGTTCCAGCCCTTTTCCCTGGTTCTTTGCAGCACCTGGGTGCAGAAGTAGTCATAGCTGTCACGAAAGCCCGGCTTTCTTAGATGTGTTAAAATGCGCTGTTTTTCCAAGATCTTTTCCACTGGGGGAAGCACCCTGGTCTTGTGGTATTTGAGCTTGATGTCCTTGTCTGTATGTTCAGCCTCAGGTCGCAAAGCGGACAACAAGTCCTTTTTTTCCTGCTGGCTGGATGCTTTTTCATAGGCCCTGGCCAGTTTGTTCTGCACTGGTTTTTCAGATTCCAGCACAGAAGAAGAACTGATACTTTCCCTGTCCTGCCTGGCCTTGTTCAGGGCCTTGTCAAGTTTGCTCATTTCATTCTCCCAAAAATGCACAATTATTTAATTCAATCCGACTCTGCCCTGCAGATTCAACCAGAAAACATCCAGAGGTTCGTAATAAAAGTGAATCAGAAAAAGCACCAGGGCTACTCCCAGCATGATGCCAAGCACTACTGCCAGACGCATGATCCGGGTTGTCCAGATGTCTTTTCTGGTCCTCAAGTATGGAATGGAGCCCAGTACTGGAATGCCTGACACCCTGGCCAGGGTCCTGCCATCACGCACTGAAGAATCAAAGTACTCAGCCAGTGCTGTTGTGCCCACGCTTAGGCCTGAAGCAAAAACAAACCCCAGCAGGACAATGGCCTTGCGGTTGGGTTTGACCGGTGTTTCCGAGGCCCGGGGAGGTTCAATCACCGTGAGTTTTTCCGCCATCTGTCCCTCTTCCAGTTCCCTGGCTTCAATGGCCGCCTGAAGCCTGGACATGTTTTCAGCGAAGGCCTTCTGTGCACTGTCATAATCTCTTTGCAGGGCCTTGAATCTCTGCTCCACCTGGGGAGAGTTTTCTATGCGGCGCTGGTACATGGCATAAGTGCGCTCCAGGTCTCTTATTTTGTCCCTGGTGCTTTCTATGTCCAGCTGAGTAGATGTGATCTGGGTCTGGAGATTTATAAAAGCCGGATTTTCGGGCTCAAGATCCTCAACCCTGGTAACCAGATGGCGTTGCCCGCTCAGATCCTGCACCTGTGCTTCAAGGAGGTCTATCTCCCTGGACAGCCTGATTACATCCGGGTGCTGCCGGGAATATCTTTCCTGCAGCAGGGAGAGTTCGTTCTGCTTGCTTTCCAGATGAATGATGAGATCCCTCAGGCTATGCCTGGACTGAGTTTCCTGATCCAGGCTGTTCATCTGGTTTCTGAGCCTGACCAGATCCGGATGATTGTCCGCCTTGACCGCCTTCAGGGCCAGGTACTGGTTGTTTAAAAATCGCAGCTCTTCTTCTAAGCTCATGGCCCGACCATTGCCCCCCCGGAATCTTACCGGTTCAACCAGGGCCAGCTGGCCCTGAAGGTTGACCAGGCGGTTCATTAGGTTATGAATATCCCTTTGCCTATTGTCTATTTCACTTCTGGTCCTCTCCAGCATCTGCATGTTGAACTGCATCAGTTCAGGAAGTGAGTGCAGATTTTCCTCCTTGAACCGGGCGATATCAGCTTCACTGGCATCAATCTCCCGGCGCAGTTCTTCCAGTTGCTGCCGAAAGAAGGTCACCGTCCCTTCAGCCCTTTCTTCCCTGGTCCGCAGATTCTGCTCAAGATAAAGAGAGACCAGGGCGTTGGCCACTTGAGCCGTCGACTGAGGGTCGTTGCCTTCATAAGAAAGGTTGAAGGCGATTGTGGCTCTGCCCTGCCTGGGATTGGCCGCCTGGGCATAGATAGGCTCCATCAGTATATCCCGACGCATTCTGGAAACAATTTGTTCTGTAGTATTTTTCTCTCGCTGCTCTGCATACAGGTTCAAACGGTCAATAATATCTTCCAGGTTCTGCCTGCTTAGAACAACCTGGCTCAGGGTCTGCAGGCGCTCTTCTATATAACCGGTAACCGTGGTCCTGATCAGTTCTTCAGGAATGTTCTGGGCCTCCACCAGTATGGTGGCCTGGGATCTGTACACCGAGGGAAGCATGACCGCCACTGCGGTTGAAGCTGCGAACAAGAGAACAAAAGGAACCACCAGGTACCATTTTCTTCTTTTTAAGAGATCCCGGTAATAATTGATGTCATTGGTATTGGTTTCCATTTTTTTTCCAGTTCAATGTCAGTTAAGCTGTTTGGGGAAACGTATGGTGAATTGCAGGAAAAACCTGTTGCCGTCCTTGCTGGTGGAATCGACCCTGTCTCTTGTATGCCTGTACCTGTATCCCAGATCGAAATACATATCCGGTCTCAGGTTGTAGGTGGCGGACAGGCCTGTCTGCCAGGTGTTTCTTTTTTCTCTGCTCACCAGTCCTGTTGTACGCGAGTTGATGAATGAACCAGTGGCATTACCGCTCCATTTTTCCGTAAACCTGTGCCTGAGTCCTGCCCGGATCCTGTTGCGGGTGATATTTTCTGCATAAATGCTCTGGTACTGCCCGTGATCTATGCCCACATCGGTGCTGGTTCTTTCTGTTATCTGCCACAGGAGACGCGAATCGATAAAAAAACCCAGGTCATCATCTCTTCTCCGCTCATCGTTGCGGTCGAACCTGGAATGGGTCCAGGTAGGTCCCCCCCGCAGAAGGACATTGTATCTCTCGCCCATATCCCGGCTTACGCCCACGATACCACGGTAAATATCATGGGTGCCTTCCACCCTTCTGGACTCGAAATCCACATGCTCAACTCCTGCCCCTGCGAGAAAGAATGTCTGCTCATCCAAAAACATTCTGGACCAGACCAGATCGCCGCCTGTGGACCACGAGTCGGCTCTTTCATCTCTTCTGTTGTCAGTTGATGCATAAAATAAATCCAGGGCCAGACTGTTTCTTTCGTCCAGGGCAACGCTTATTCCCGGCAGGAAAGTATAGTATGATCTTCTGCTTTTCTCAGACACTATGCCGGCCTCTTCCAATTCGGTTTCAAAGGTGTAGTCAAATCTTAGACGTCCACCCATTTTCAGGGTTGTCCTGGGATTCAGGTCGTATTCGCTCTGCAGGGTATAATCCTGATTCACCCGGTCAAATTCACTGTAATCCAGGTAGCTCAGCACATCCACTTTGCCGGCGACTTCAAGCCGGGTACGCTCCCCTGTCATGTTTGCCCTCAGTCCAGGAGAAGCCCTTAATTCATAGTCGGAAACATCTTCAAAGAGCAGGTTGTCGTCATAAGTCCCGGTGACAGACATTTCAGGAGTGATAATCCACTCAGCAGCTCCACTTTTTTCAATATGAACAGACAAAATAATAACTGCACTCAAAACCATTGCCGGCAAAAAAACTCTGCATTTCTGAAAATCCATTTTGAGCCACCCCTTCTTTAAAAGTGTTTGCATGAATTGCCTGCCAGCAGCCTTGCAGCACACGACAGGACGAGCATCTGCATACCTTCTCCTGCATGTAGACCCTTGTGGTCCAAGGTGGCTCTATCTAACCAGAATCCAAAGCATATGTCCATTAAATTTCAGTCGCGGTTCAACTTTTTTCAATCATACACGACTTTCAAGGCACAACAATTGTATCCCCGGGCATGAGAACAATGTTCTGCTCCAGGTTGCGGCCGTTTTCAATATCCCCGTACCTGAAGGAGAAAACTTCCTGCTCCTGGGCATTTTGCCGGAGAACCAGGATGTTGTTTTTTGACGCGAAGGTGGTCAGACCTCCGGCCATGGCCAGAGCCTGCACTACCGTGGTCTCTTTTTCCATGATATAATGGCCTGGCGTACCTACTTTGCCTACAATATACATTCGGGGATGATTTATATAATTAAGAATAACAGTTACCGGGGTGCCTGGTACATACTCATTGATTCTGTCTTCCAAATCCTTCCTGAGATCCCTGACAGTTTTACCTGCTGCCGGCACATCACCAATCAGGGGAAAAGAAATCATGCCATCCGGCCTGATCATGGATTCACGCTGCAGGGCTTCATCGTTCCAGACCGAAACTTCCAGAATATCCCCGGGCGACAGAAGATAATCCCGGATATGTTGTGCCTGGCCTGCCCAGGAATAAGTGGCTTGCAGCACCACCACCCCCAGAAACATAATAAAAAGCAGAGCTAGTCTTTTCATTGTATGAAAACCTCCCTGGATATTTTGTGCACCGCCATGGACATTACTGGTTTTCAATTTTCAGACCTGATAATAATTTACTTTATATTCTGGGGTGTTATTCAACATACATGCTTAAATTTACGGATTTTTCAAAAATTTTCCAATTTTTTCAGATTCTATATGGACTATTTTTTCAGAAAGGATTATAAGTACAAAAAAATAGGAGCCAATTTTGGGCCTGGTTCAATGTTTCTCACAATGCAGTGTCTTGCAGTTTAATTCCTGTTTTTCAGGACATCTCAAATCTTCGGGAAAAAATATAAATTATATCAAGTTATTACAAATATGGCATGATTTTTCCATAAAATGCAGACTACGCAGCACTTGTTGCGGCATTTTTTCCGGAATTACGGAGGTTGGCCGCCTTAGGGTTTGTCATAAAATAAATGTTACATAATGCTTGCATAATCTGGGGGTTTATCGCTCCCACGCTCTGCGTGGGAGCGTAGCCCGACCGCTCCTGCGGTCATTGTGGACGCTGAGCGACCAGGGAATGTTCCCACGCAGAGCGTGGGAACAATATGACAAATATAACACTTATATCGTGACAGATCCTTATCATTAAAAAAATTTTCTGCTTCACCCTTTAATTTAAAGAGCCTGAAAGCTCTCTGGAACAAAAAAGCATGGCTGAAATACTGGTCATAGATGACGATCTTATATTCAATGAGGTTATGGAAGAACAGATTACCAGGCTGGGTCATGACTGCGATACCGTTGCCAGCCTGTACAAAGGGATATCCAGAGCCCAGAAAGGGGCTTACGACATTGTTTTTCTGGATGTCACCCTGCCCGACGGCAACGGCCTTTCCGAGCTC